>NZ_LFZV01000001.1:2400295-2654898 GCF_001183965.1 Bacillus sp. FJAT-27916 | reverse complement strand
AGGTCGGTATGAAACCTTGCGTCATCAACTTGATTGAACCGCCGTATACGGGACCGTACGTACGGTGGTCTGAGAGGTCGGGGGTTAGTCGCCCCCTCCTACTCGATTGCAATGATACTTCCCTGTAGTATAGGTCCTGAATATCACCGATTGTATTAATATTTCGGAATATCAATTAACGGAGTTATCACGGTGATGCTAAACTCATCTTTACGAAGTGAAAAGGGGATAGCTGCGGCAGGGTTGCAAGATACCTCACTTGAATAAACCATTAACTCCTATTCTATGAAACTAGCTGGCTTATGAATAAATACTGACCCATCCGCTTATAGGCTGGTGTCCCCTCCTTTCTACCGCTATCTTTTCTTCTTAAAAGCTGTACTAAAAAGAAATACCGAAGAGAATGGTAAAGCCGGCTGTCGGTCTATAAATCACATAAAATGGTTTAGCTGAAAAATGATCCTCCTCAATAAGCCATTACTCGTTTTTAAATAAGGGGAAGGTGGTTCGGAAGATGACGATTGAAATAGAGTCATTAAAGAGACCATCATGAAGAATCCTTTACCGTCTGTATACTGTATAAATATTCATAATCGGGATTAGGGAACCCTTCAAAAACAAAGGAGAAATAATATGCCAAGATAATATCAATGAAAATCTTTGTTATCTGACCAAAAAGAGAAAAAGAACCTGTTATTCCTATAGCTATGGTGAAATGACCTATAGCGAAAATACCGCCAGAGAAAGGGAAATGAGGGAAGGTGAAAGGAACTATTTGTTATAAAATACCGAATTATGGCTGTATTTGCTCTCAAATATTGGACTTTAAATACTAGATTTAATACAATGAAAAAGCAGTATATTCTTTATAGTTTGAAAGTTCGATAGGGGGATAAACAATGAATATCCATGAGTATCAAGGTAAAGAAATCCTCAGACAATACGGGGTTAAGGTCCCTAATGGCAAGGTTGCCTTTTCGGTAGATGAAGCTGTGAATGCAGCAAGTGAGCTGGGAACACCTGTAACCGTTGTCAAAGCGCAAATCCATGCAGGCGGAAGAGGGAAAGCCGGCGGGGTTAAGGTCGCTAAATCACTTGATGAGGTTCGTACCTATGCAGACGAGATTCTTGGCAAGGTGCTTGTCACACATCAAACGGGTCCTGACGGTAAAGAAGTTAAACGCTTACTTATCGAAGAAGGCTGTGATATTAAGAAGGAATACTATGTTGGGCTTGTATTGGACCGTGCCACTTCAAGAATCGTCCTGATGGCATCTGAAGAAGGCGGAACGGAGATTGAAGAAGTAGCCGAAAAAACACCAGAGAAAATTTTCAAAGAGGTAATCGATCCGGTTGTAGGATTGACGGCTTTCCAAGCTAGAAGAATTGCATTTAATATCAATATACCAAAGGAATTAGTCAATAAAACAGTTAAATTCATGATGGGCTTATACAATGCATTTGTTGAAAAGGACTGCTCTATTGCGGAAATCAATCCATTAGTCGTAACTGGCGATGGTGAGGTAATGGCACTTGATGCCAAGCTGAATTTCGACGAAAATGCCTTGTATCGCCATAAGGATATTGTCGAATATCGAGATCTTGATGAAGAGGATCCAAAAGAAATCGAAGCATCCAAGTATGACTTAAGCTATATATCCCTAGACGGAAATATTGGCTGCATGGTAAATGGAGCCGGCCTTGCTATGTCCACAATGGATATCATCAACCATTATGGCGGAAATCCCGCTAACTTCCTTGATGTTGGGGGCGGTGCGACAGCAGAGAAGGTAACCGAAGCATTCAAAATCATCCTATCTGACAAAAACGTTAAAGGGATTTTTGTTAACATTTTTGGCGGCATCATGAAATGCGATGTCATTGCAGAAGGCGTTGTAGAAGCTGCGAAGCAAGTGAGCCTTGATGTTCCATTGGTTGTCCGTTTAGAAGGAACGAATGTAGACCTCGGTAAGAAAATTCTAAGAGAATCCGGTATCGATATTACGGCTGCGGAATCTATGGCTGATGGTGCACAAAAAATCGTTTCGTTAATAGGTTAAGACTGGAGGATAAGGAAATGAGCGTATTTGTTAATAAAGATACAAAAGTTATTGTGCAAGGAATCACTGGTTCAACTGCACGTTTTCATACAAAACAAATGCTTGAATATGGAACGCAGATCGTTGGCGGTGTAACTCCTGGTAAAGGGGGCACTGAAGCGGAAGGAGTGCCTGTTTTCAATACGGTTATTGAAGCGAAGGAAGCTACTGGCGCTAATGCATCTGTTGTCTATGTGCCTGCTCCGTTTGCAGCTGATTCTATTCTTGAAGCGGTAGATGCTGAGCTTGATTTGGTTATTTGTATCACCGAGCATATTCCAGTGCTGGATATGGTCAAGGTAAAACGATATATGGAAGGCAAGAAAACAAGGCTTATTGGACCAAACTGTCCGGGTGTTATTACACCAGAAGAATGCAAAATCGGCATCATGCCAGGTTATATCCATAAAAAAGGTCATATCGGTGTAGTGTCCAGATCCGGAACTTTGACTTATGAGGCTGTTCATCAGCTCAGCCAAGCAGGATTCGGCCAATCATCTGCCGTAGGAATCGGGGGAGACCCGGTTAATGGAACCGACTTTATTGATGTCTTGAAGGCATTCAATGAAGACCCAGATACTTATGCTGTTATCATGATTGGAGAAATCGGGGGAACAGCAGAAGAAGAAGCAGCACAATGGGTGAAAGAAAATATGACTAAGCCAGTAACAGGCTTTATCGGCGGAAGAACTGCCCCTCCAGGCAAGAGAATGGGCCATGCTGGTGCCATTATCTCCGGCGGTAAGGGAACAGCTGATGAGAAGATCCGCATCATGAATGAGTGTGGAATTAAAGTGGCTGAAACACCTGCCGTAATGGGAGAAACAATGCTTCAAGTGCTGAAAGAAAAAGGCTTGTACGACAAATGTAAAACACATTAATCAATCATAGATAGGGTGTTCTCTTCGGGGGGCACCCTTCCTTGCTATCTTTTTTTGGAAAAATACTCAGAATTAAAGGAGAGATTACATGGATGTATGGAAGAATCGGCTGGTGCATTTGGACCATTGTCGAGGTATGTCGTGGAAGGGACTATACCAACTATTAAAGGATGATCCTGAATTGCTGAAAATCTACGAAAGGCCCCTGCTATATTGGAAGAAGCTCCTTCATTTAGAATCCCCTAATCTTCAACTCTTCATAAAAGACCTTCATAACATAAAGCTCTCCCAGATGCCCTCAGTTTATGAGCAAGATGAAATCCATTGTCTATCTTTTCTTGATAAGGAATATCCGATTACCCTCACTAATATTTATCAACAACCCTGGGTTTTATATGCAAAGGGAAATGTCAGCCTATTGACACACAAAAGAATTTTAGCCATTATAGGAACTCGGGCACCGACAGAATATGGAAATGAGGTGCTGAAGAGATTGGTTCCGGATTTTGTCCAGGCTGACATTAGTGTTGTAAGCGGCTTAGCAAAAGGGATTGATTCCCTGGCCCACAAAATAACTCTTGCAAATGGCGGGGATTGCCTTGCGGTTATCGGAGGAGGCCTTCATCATATTTATCCGAGGGAAAACATTCATTTGGCTCATTTAATTATGCAAAAAGGACTTATTATTTCTGAATACCCGCCGGTTGTTCGTCCCAAGCCCTGGCACTTTCCCATGAGAAATCGATTAATCAGTGGTTTATCAAAAGCGATTTTAGTGGTAGAAAGTAAGCGAAAAAGCGGTACGTTTATTACGGTTGAACGCGGGCTTGAACAAGGAAAGGATATTTTTGCTGTTCCGGGGAGCATCTTTTCCGAGCCATCCTCAGGTACAAACGCCTGGATCAGGGAAGGGGCAAAGCTAGTTACGTGTGCAGAGGATATCCTATCAGAATGGGAATAACAGATCAGGAAATTCGCTGGAAATGAATATGACAAAACAGTTATATAAGGTTTTTAAGGTTGCAAAAAAAGTATTTCTGTTATACATTGTGCTTCAGACAAGGTTTTTTTTGGCATCTTGATGAATAAGTCTGAAATAACAGATTGTTTGGAATTGAATTAAAACAATGATTGACAGATACGAAATGAAACCTGCATAATCATACATGCATGATAATAGAGAATAGAGAACCTCTTAAGGAGGAAAAAAATGGCGGATTATTTAGTGATTGTGGAGTCGCCCGCAAAAGCGAAAACCATAGAAAAATACTTAGGAAAAAAATATAAAGTGAAAGCATCCATGGGGCATGTTCGGGATTTACCGAAAAGTCAGACAGGAGTGGATGTTAAACATAACTATGAACCGAAATACATTACCATTCGTGGTAAGGGTGATGTATTGAAGGAATTGAAAACGGCCGCAAAGAAAGCAAAGAAAGTCTATCTCGCAGCCGACCCCGACCGCGAAGGGGAAGCGATTGCTTGGCATTTAGCGCATAGCTTAGGGGTTGACATCAACTCTGATTGCCGGGTTGTGTTTAATGAAATTACAAAGGATGCTATAAAGGAATCCTTTAAACATCCCCGCCCGATCAAGATGAATCTTGTTGATGCCCAGCAGGCAAGACGAATCCTAGACAGATTGGTAGGCTATAATATCAGCCCGCTATTATGGAAGAAAGTGAAAAAAGGGTTGAGTGCAGGGCGTGTTCAATCCATTGCGGTAAGACTTGTCATTGACCGCGAAAAAGAAATTACGAAGTTTATCCCGGAAGAGTACTGGTCCATTAATGGAACGTTCCTGAAAGGAAATAAAGAGTTTGAAGCAAACTTCCATTCTCTTAACAAGGAAAAGGTACAGCTTTCCAATGAAGAGGATGTTAAAGGAATTCTTTCAAAAATAAAAGGTAATGAGTTTACGGTCCAAAAAGTGACCAAAAAGGAGCGGAGACGTAATCCAGCGCCGCCGTTTACGACCTCATCCCTTCAGCAGGAAGCAGCCCGCAAGCTAAACTTCCGTGCGAAGAAGACGATGATGATTGCCCAGCAGCTCTATGAAGGAATTGAGATTGGCAAAGAAGGAACGGTCGGTTTGATCACCTACATGCGTACTGATTCAACACGGATTTCTGAAACCGCTCAAACAGAAGCCCGCGGCTGGATTGGATCCCAATACGGTGAAGAATACCACTCACAGGCACCGCGTAAAGACAAGCAGAGCAGCGGCGCACAGGATGCTCACGAAGCTGTGCGTCCAACCAGTGTTCACAGGGATCCAGCCTCCATCAAGGAATTCCTTTCAAGAGATCAGTTCCGCTTATATAAGCTAATATGGGAACGTTTCCTTGCGAGCCAGATGGCGCCTGCGGTCATGGATACAATGGCAGTTGACTTAACGGCTGAGGATGTTTTATTCAGAGCCAATGGCTCTAAAGTGAAATTTCCTGGCTTTATGAAGGTATATGTTGAGGGGTCAGATGACCAGACTGAGGAGAAAGAGAATCTGCTGCCGGAGCTATCCGAGGGAGATATCGTTTATTCAAAGGATATTGTCCCAAATCAGCACTTTACACAGCCGCCGCCACGCTACACAGAGGCAAGGCTTGTGAAGACATTGGAGGAACTCGGTATCGGCCGTCCTTCCACATATGCTCCAACGCTTGACACGATTCAAAAGCGAGGGTATGTTGCTCTCGATAATAAACGGTTTATACCGACAGAGCTTGGAGAAATCGTGAATGATATCATGATGGAGTTCTTCCCGGATATCCTTGATGTTGAATTCACGGCTAAAATGGAAAGCGATCTTGACCATATTGAAGATGGCGAAGTTGAATGGGTCAATATCATTGATCAATTCTATCAAGGCTTTGAGAAAGATTTGGAGAAAGCCGAAGTAGAAATGGAGAAAATCGAAATTAAGGATGAGCCGACGGGAGAAATGTGTGAGGAATGCGGATCTCCAATGGTCTACAAGATGGGCCGTTACGGCAAATTCATGGCTTGCAGCAATTTCCCTGATTGCCGGAATACGAAGCCAATCGTAAAGGAAATTGGGGTTAAGTGTCCGAAATGCCATGAGGGCAATATCGTTGAGAGGAAAAGCAAGAAACGCCGCATTTTCTATGGATGCGACCGTTATCCGACCTGCGATTTTGTCTCCTGGGATAAGCCGCTTCAGCGGCCATGTCCAAAATGTAATGGTCCGCTTGTCGAGAAAAAACTCAAAAAAGGCGTCCAGGTGCAATGCACCAATTGCAGTTATAAGGAAGAGACACAGGCATGAGGAAGGAAGGGCAGCGGCCCTTCCTTCTCTTCATGTTTATAAAGAATCGCATTGAAATGAAACTTTTTCCTTTGGAATACGTAGGAATATAGTATATAGTATTGCTTGCATATTGCTGCTATTCTGTAAAATAATAGTATGATGAAATAAATTACTGGCGTATTCTACATAGTACGACTTCGTGGAGGTTTATTAATGAAAAAAAGTGTTACAGTAGTAGGAGCGGGACTCGCAGGCAGTGAAGCTGCGTGGCAAATCGCTCAAAGAGGAATCCAGGTGGATTTATATGAAATGAGACCAGTGAAGCAGACACCTGCCCACCATACAGATAAATTTGCTGAATTGGTATGCAGTAATTCCTTGCGGGCCAACACGCTGACAAATGCGGTTGGAGTATTGAAGGAAGAAATGCGTCACTTGAATTCCTTGATCATTGACTCTGCCGACCATTGTTCCGTCCCTGCCGGGGGAGCATTAGCTGTTGATAGACATGAATTTGCGGGTCGTGTAACAGACACGCTCAAAAATCATCCGAATATCACGGTTCATCATGAGGAGTTGACAGAGATTCCTACAGATGGTATCACGATTATTGCAACAGGTCCGTTAACCAGTGAAGCGCTTTCGAAGGAAATCAGCAAGCTGACGGGTGAAGATTATTTTTATTTCTATGATGCGGCAGCGCCCATTATTGAAAAAGACAGCATAGATATGAATAAGGTGTATTTGAAATCCCGTTATGATAAAGGGGAAGCGGCTTATTTGAACTGCCCAATGACGGAAGAAGAGTTCAATACTTTCTATGAGGCTTTGATTAGTGCAGAAACGGTTCCATTGAAGGAGTTCGAGAAGGAAATATTCTTTGAAGGCTGTATGCCAATTGAAGTCATGGCAAACAGAGGAAAGAAAACGATGCTCTTTGGTCCAATGAAGCCGGTTGGCCTTGAGGATCCTAAGACAGGGAAACGCCCTTATGCAGTCGTGCAATTGAGACAGGATGACGCAGCGGGAACCCTTTATAATATTGTTGGATTCCAAACACATTTAAAATGGGGACCTCAAAAAGAAGTCATCCGTTTAATTCCTGGCTTGGAAAATGCAGAAATTGTCCGTTACGGCGTCATGCACCGGAATACATTCATCAATTCTCCAAAGGTATTGAAGAGTACCTACCAATTGAGAGAGCGGGAGAATCTTTTCTTTGCGGGGCAAATGACAGGTGTAGAAGGCTATGTTGAATCCGCAGCATCTGGATTGATTGCTGGGATTAATGCCGCAAGATTAGCAGAAGGCTTAGAACCAGCCGTTTTCCCTGTAGAAACAGCAATGGGAAGCATGGCGAATTATATAACGACAACCAATGCGAAGAACTTCCAGCCGATGAACGCGAACTTCGGTCTTTTCCCAGACTTGGGAAGACGGATTAAATCGAAGCAAGAGCGTGCAGAGGCCCATGCAGGACGTGCATTAGAAACGATTCAAAACTTTTCGAATAGTTTGTAAAATTTATTGCCTGGGTCACGAAAATGTGATAACATTTAGTGACCCTTGTGCGGGGTGAATATTATGAACATTGAAACTTCTATAGAAAATTATATAAAGTATTTACAAATTGAAAAAAACTATTCAAAATATACAATTGCAAGTTATCAAAAGGATATTGAAGAATTTGTTTTGTTCATGGATGAGCAAGCAATTTCTTCCTTTGATATCGTAAGGTACCCTGATACCCGATTATTTATCACTAATCTAACCGAACATAATATGTCTAAAAGGAGTATAAGCAGGAAAATTTCATGCTTGCGCTCCTTTTATAAATTTATGATGCGAGAGAATATTGTCTCCGAAAACCCGTTCGCAAGTGTTTCACTTCCTAAAAGGGAGCAAAGACTTCCGAGATTTAAATATGAGGAAGAAATGGAAGTTCTCTTTGATTCCATTGATGGATCAACCCATCTTGGAAAGCGGGACCTGGCATTGGTAGAATTATTGTATGCAACAGGCATGCGGGTCAGTGAGTGCTGTAATGTTGAAATGAGTGATGTAGATTATTCCTTAATGACTGTCCTTGCTCATGGTAAAGGCAGTAAAGACCGTTATATCCCATTTGGAGAGCATGCAAAAAAAGCGCTCATTGAATATATCGGCGATTCAAGAGCAGAGTTGATGGCGAAGAACAGCCAGACGCATAATTTTCTGTTCGTGAACCAGAGAGGCACGCCTCTCACTCCGAGAGGGGTTCGCTACATTTTAACAAATATAATGGAAAAGGCATGTGGTAATACCAATATTTACCCTCATATGCTCAGGCATAGTTTTGCAACCCATTTATTAAATAACGGAGCGGATATCCGGTCGGTGCAAGAGCTCCTTGGGCATTCCTCTGTACAATCTACCCAAGTGTATACTCATGTAACGAAGGAAAGACTGAGAGAAGTATATAATAATAGTCATCCCAGGGCTTAAGAAGATTTAAATAAGTCCTAATCAAGAGTAAGGAGTTGTATGATGGAACAATTTCACGCTACTACTATATTTGCCGTTCAGCATAATGGGGGTTATGCCATGGCTGGCGACGGGCAAGTGACAATGGGAAACGCAGTTGTGATGAAACATACGGCAAGAAAGGTTAGAAAACTCTTTAACGGCAAGGTTCTTGCCGGCTTTGCCGGTTCTGTAGCTGATGCTTTTTCGCTGTTTGAAATGTTTGAGAGCAAATTGCACGAATACAACGGAAATCTACAAAGGGCAGCAGTTGAGCTGGCAAAGGAATGGCGAAGTGACAAGGTGTTAAGGAAATTGGAGGCTATGCTGATTGTCATGGATACAAACAGTATGCTTTTGATCTCAGGAACAGGAGAGGTTATTGAACCTGATGACGGCATATTAGCAATTGGGTCAGGCGGAAATTATGCATTGTCTGCAGGCCGTGCATTAAAACGATTCTCCGGTGATAAAATGACAGCAAGGGAAATTGCGCATGCTTCATTAACGATTGCCTCTGAAATTTGTGTATATACGAATTCAAATATTATTTTGGAAGAGCTATAAGGCAAAGGAGGATACATGATGAAACCGGATGTACGTAATTTAACTCCAAGACAGATCGTAGAAAGGCTCGACCAATACATAATCGGGCAGAATGATGCGAAAAAGGCTGTTGCTGTTGCGCTTCGCAACCGTTACCGGAGAGGCTTGCTTTCTGAGGAGCTTCGAGATGAAATTGTACCGAAGAACATCTTGATGATTGGACCGACAGGAGTCGGTAAAACAGAAATAGCCCGTCGAATTGCAAAGATTGTGAAAGCCCCTTTCGTTAAGGTGGAAGCAACGAAGTTTACAGAGGTCGGCTATGTCGGACGTGATGTAGAAAGCATGGTCAGAGACTTGGCTGAAACAGCTGTCAGGCTTGTGAAAGAGGAACGGATGCTTGAGGTGAAGGATAAGGCTGTTGAAAATGCCAATAACCGAATCGTCGAGCTTCTTGTCCCTTCAGCGAAAAAGCAAGCAGGCTTCAAAAATCCGCTGGAGATGATCTTTGGGGGTTCATCCAATGAAACAGACTCATCTGAACATGATGAAGATGAACAAAAGTCCATCAATGAGAAGAGAAGAATAATCAAAGATAAGCTGTTCAAGGGCGAGCTTGAGGAAGAAATCATTACGGTTGAGGTTGAAGAACAGCCGCCGTCTATGTTTGATATGCTTCAGGGCTCCGGCATGGAACAAATGGGTATGAATATGCAGGATGCCTTTAGCAATCTTATGCCGAAGAAGCAAAAGAAACGGAAGCTTGCTGTCAAGGATGCACGAAAAGTCTTGGCTAATGAAGAAGCTCAAAAATTAATTGATATGGATGAAGTGACCCAAGTAGCGCTTGAGCGTGCAGAGCAGAATGGAATCATCTTTATTGATGAAATTGATAAGATTGCTTCCAAATCTGCCGGCGGGTCTTCTGCAGATGTCTCTAGGGAAGGCGTACAAAGGGATATTCTACCTGTTGTTGAGGGGTCGACTGTCGTGACGAAATATGGCACTCTTAAGACAGACCATGTCCTGTTTATTGCTGCAGGGGCATTCCATATTGCTAAGCCGTCTGATTTAATTCCTGAATTGCAAGGGCGCTTCCCAATTCGTGTTGAATTGAAGAAGCTATCTGTTGATGATTTTTATAAAGTATTAGTGGAACCTGATAATGCGCTTATTAAACAATATATCGCTTTATTAGAAACAGAAGGTATACAAATTGAATTTTCAGACGAAGCTATTCGTAGAATAGCGGAAGTTGCATTTGAAGTGAATCAAAATACGGATAATATCGGAGCACGCAGACTGCATACCATTTTAGAAAAGTTATTAGAGGACCTATCCTTTGAAGCACCTGAGATCACGATGGAAAAAATCATGATAACGCCTCAATATGTGGACGAAAAGCTCGGGGAGATTTCTAAAAACAAGGACTTAAGTGAATTTATTCTATAAGACAACATGTTTTAAAAGCACCCTTTTGGATACATACAAATAGTTTCAATTTACTCGAAAATTATCCAATTCACTTAATGCGTTGGTTTAATAGTTATAAGGACAATATCTAGGAGGAAGAATAATGGATTTACTAAACAAGACAAGAAAGATTAACTCGATGCTACAGCAAACTGGAGGGAAACCAGTTAACTTTAAGGAAATGGCTGAGAGCTTGAGTGAAGTCATTAATGCAAATATTTTCGTTGTATCCCGCAGAGGGAAATTGCTTGGCTTCCAAATCAATCAGCAAATCGAAAATGACCGTATGAAGAAAATGCTCGAGGATCGTCAATTCCCAGAGGAATATACAAATAATCTTTTCAATATTAAAGAAACATCTTCCAATATTGATATCAACAGTGAATATACAGCATTCCCTGTTGAAAACAGAGACTTGTTCAAAGCAGGCCTAACAACGATTATTCCAATCGTAGGCGGCGGTGAGCGTCTTGGTACACTTATTCTTTCCCGTGTTGAGCAGCAGTTCTCTGATGATGATTTAATCTTAGGTGAATACGGTGCGACAGTTGTAGGAATGGAAATTCTTCGTGAGAAAGCTGAAGAAATTGAAGAGGAAGCAAGAAGCAAGGCTGTTGTACAAATGGCAATCAGCTCTCTTTCTTACAGCGAATTAGAAGCGATTGAGCATATCTTTGAAGAATTAAAAGGCAATGAAGGATTGTTGGTTGCATCCAAAATTGCTGACCGTGTCGGAATCACACGTTCTGTTATCGTAAACGCACTTAGAAAGCTTGAGAGTGCCGGTGTAATTGAATCACGTTCACTAGGTATGAAAGGAACATACATTAAAGTATTGAATGCCAAATTCTTGAATGAGCTTGAGAGCTTGAAACGCTAATCAAATGAAAAAGCCCGTTCTCCATAGTAGGAGGACGGGCTTTTTTTATGTTCAAAAATTTATATGGAGGGGTGAAAAAGGACTATATAGGACGAATGATATGTCAATAAAATAAAATAATGTCGAAAATTAGGACTATTGTACTTATCATTTTTGTCCTATTTTATTTATTATTATTTATAACAATTAGTTGATAAATATTCGGATTTTGTCATATTTGATATATTTTTAGCTTTTCTTGTAATAAAAGGGAAGCGTGTTGTGGGTATTTCGTTAAATGGAGGTCTTTTGAACTACTTTTAACCTTGTGTGTTATAGGAAAGGAGAAGGAACGATAGAAATGAATTTATTCTCAAATACGATCACAGCCCTGCAGCAAGGGCTCCAGTATTCATCCATTAAGTCCGAAGTTATATCACAAAATATTGCTAATGCTGATACACCGAATTACAAGGCGATGAAGGTCGGTTTTCGGACAGAGCTGGATGCAGCTATTGAGGTCGCCTCTGTTAAATCGGATGAGAGACATTTTGATTTTCAGGCAAGCAAAGCTAGCCCAATAAAAATGGGACGGGATAGTCAAAACTATAATAGTACGGGCAACAGTGTGGATATGGACAGCGAAATGAGTGAGCTCGCACAAAATCAAATCTATCATCATGCATTGATTGAAAGGCTGAATGGTCAATTCAATACATTGCGTAACGTCATTAAAGGAGGGAATTAACGATGGGTATCTTCAATAGTCTCTCCATCACCTCGAGTGCATTAACTGCACAAAGACTGCGAATGGATGTAATCTCCTCCAATATGGCTAATGCCGAAACAACGAGAGGTGAATATGTAGATGGCCAGTGGCAGCCCTATAAGCGAAAGTCTGTTGTGCTTGAAACAAAGAATAACGGTTTTTCTGGTTATTTACATCAAGCGATGGGATCAGGCACATCCTTTGGTGGATCAGGTGTTCGTGTGAAAAGCATTAAAGAAGAAACCAATAGGGTATACGATCCAGCAAATCCAGAAGCGAATGCTGCTGGTTATGTGGAGGAGGATAATAGCAAATTAGTCTATGATCCCTCTCATCCCGATGCAGATCCTGAGACAGGCTATGTGAAAATGCCGAATGTAGATACACTCAGGGAAACGGTTGATCTAATTAGTGCAACAAGGTCATATGAAGCCAATGTAACTGCCTTTAATGCATCGAAGAGCATGATGATGAAGGCACTCGAAATTGGAAGATAAGGAGGGTAATTCTTGGATATATCAGTACTATCAAATTCTGTCTCATCTGTGTTTACTCAGAATAAAACAGATGAAATGCGTTCTAATACAGCATACGAAGCTCAAACATCTTTTGCGTCCGTTCTTAAAGAAACAATTTCAGAAATTAACACTGCTCAAAATGCATCAAGTGACTTGACTCAAAAATTAGCTCTTGGGCAAGACGTGAGTCTCGAAGATGTCATGATTACCGCTCAAAAGGCGAGTATAACACTTGAGGCAGCAATGCAATTCAGAAATAAAGCAATTGAAGCTTATCAGGAAATGATGAGAATCAGCATGTAAGATGGCTGTTACGAATGGAAGTTCGATATACATAACAAGCCCCTTCATTACGGGTAGAAGAATTTTTAACGAAGGTGTTATTCATCGCAGGTAGGATCTTTCTATCATATTTGAATACCAGCCTATGCAAGAAAGATAAGTTCGGGGGATCATGATGAAGGAATCATTGGATAAATATAAAAGTCAACTGACAGATTACTGGAAGGGGCGTACAGGTAAACAGAAAACAATGTTTATCACGATGATGGCAGGAATCGTGCTTCTGGCGGCTGTCATTACGTATTACATGACAAGAACAACACTTGTTCCTCTATACAGCAATCTTTCTCCTTCTGAGACAGGAGCAATTAAGGAAAACTTGGATGCAAAAGGTATCCAATCAGAAATAAGTGAGGGTGGTACATCTATCCTTGTACCTGCTGAAATGACAGAAACATTATTAGTGGAATTGGCAGCAGAGGGCCTTCCTGAGTCGGGAAATATTGACTTTTCCTATTTCAGTGAGAATGCAAGCTTTGGGATGACGGACAATGAATTTGACGTCATTAAACAAGATGCCCTGCAAAATGAAATCGCTGCACTAATCAAAGGAATTGATGGTGTGCAAGATGCGAAGGTTATGCTGACGATACCGGAAAAAGAAATCTTTGTCAGTGATGAGGCAGCAACTGCTTCTGCCTCAATCGTCCTTAACACAAAGCCTGGTCAGGAATTTGAGGATTCCCAAATTCAGGCGCTCTACCATCTAGTCGCCAAAAGTGTGACAAACCTTCCTGTAGAAAATATCGTCATTATGAATCAATACTTTGAGTATTTTGACCTAAACAATTCAGGGAACGGTACATCTGATACATTTGCCTCACAAAGCGGTATCAAGAATGAGGTGGAAAAGGATATTCAAAGGCAAGTTCAAACGATGCTTGGCACCATAATGGGGCATGACAAGGTTGTTGTGTCCGTGACAGCTGATGTTGATTTCACGCAGGAAAACCGTGAAGAGAACTTAGTTGAACCTGTTGACAAAGAGAATATGGAAGGTTTAGCCATAAGTGCTCAAAAACTAACGGAAACCTATAGTGGAAACGATGCGGCTGAAGGAGGAACACCGATTACCGAGGACAGCTCAGATTCTTTAGGGACGCAATATTTAGAGGGGTCGAATGGAAACGGTGACTATGAGAAAACAGAAGAAACAATTAATCATGAGGTTAATCGAATTCGCAAGGAGATCATAGAATCCCCATACAAAATAAGGGATCTTGGAATCCAAGTCATGGTTGAGCCGCCTGATGCTGCAAATGCCGCTTCACTGCCGGCTGAACAAATCGAGGATATCCAAAATATCCTAGGGACAATCATTCGAACCAGTATTGATAAATCGACTATGGAGGAGGAATTGACTGAGGAACAGGTAGAAGAAAAAATCGTCGTATCTGTTCAGCCGTTTAATGGCAAGGTAATCTTCGATGAAGAAGAAGTACGCTCAGGTATTCCTTGGTGGATTTATGCGATTGGCGGTTTCTTATTGGTCTTCATTCTCTTGCTCATCTTCTATATCATCCGCTCCCGCAAGGAAGAGAAAATGATAGAGCCTGAATATGAAGAGCTATTAGCGCCGGCAGAGGTGCCTAACATTGAGGAAGAGGTTGAAACAGAGGGGACCATGAGGAGAAAGCAATTAGAGAAATTGGCGAAGGAAAAGCCTGATGAATTTGCCAAACTATTGAGATCGTGGATTGCAGAAGATTAAGGAGGATCAAGGATGTCAATTAGAGAGAAGAGAAATACGCTGACGGGTAAGCAAAAAGCAGCCATTCTGCTCATCTCCTTAGGTCCGGATGTGTCAGCCAATATTTATAAGCATCTATCGGAAGAAGAAATTGAGAATTTGACGCTTGAAATTTCGAGTGTCCGTAAGGTTGGACCGAAGGAAAAGGACGCTGTCCTTGAAGAGTTTCACACGCTTGCTCTGGCACAGGAATATATCTCGCAAGGCGGAATCGGCTATGCGAAGACCGTTCTGGAGAAAGCGCTGGGGGGAGACCAGGCAAAGGCTATCATTAATCGCCTGACGACATCTCTCCAGGTTAGACCGTTCGATTTTGTACGGAAAGCCGACCCAGCACAAATCTTGAATTTCATTCAAAATGAGCATCCTCAGACAATAGCTCTTATCCTATCCTATTTGGATGCTGCACAGGCAAGCCAGATTCTCTCGGCACTGCCTAATGATATGCAGGCAGATGTGGCTAAAAGGATTGCGCTTATGGATAGTACATCGCCGGAAATCATTAGTGAGGTTGAGCAAATCCTCGAGCGAAAGCTGTCTGCTACTGTTACGCAGGATTATACACAGACCGGGGGCATAGAAGCAGTGGTAGAAGTGCTGAATGGAGTAGACCGGTCAACAGAGAGGACCATACTTGATGCACTTGAAATCCAGGATCCTGACCTGGCAGAGGAAATCAAGAAAAGAATGTTCGTCTTTGAGGATATCGTTACCCTTGACAATCGTGCCATTCAGCGAGTAATTCGTGACGTTGAGAATGATGATCTTCTTCTCTCACTCAAGGTGGCTAGTGAGGAGGTTAAAGACATTGTTTATAAAAACATGTCTAAACGAATGGTCGAAACCTTCATGGAAGAAATGGAATTTCTCGGGCCAGTTCGTCTTCGGGATGTTGAAGAGGCTCAATCAAGAATTGTCGCCGTCATTAGGCGATTAGAGGATGCTGGTGAGATTGTGCTTGCACGAGGCGGAGGAGATGACATCATTGTCTAGAATCATTAAATCCCATTCTGTCTATTATGGAAGTATAACGAATAAGGTTTTGGCTCTCCGTTCTGTCACAGCACAGAAGTCTGGTGTGATGAAGGAGGAAGCAAGCACCATCCCCTTGCCGGAGGATTTGCTGGAAGAAGCGAGGATGAAGGCAGAGGAAATGATTATGCAGGCAAATGAACAAGCAGCTCTGATAAGGGAAGAGATAGAGACCGAAAGAGCTGCCTGGGAACAGGAACGCAATGCGATGAGTGAGAAAGCATGCCGAGAAGGCTTTGATGCCGGTTTCAAGCATGGAATGGAACATGGCCAGAATGAGTATCAGGAAATAATCCGTCTCGCAAAGGCAACTGCAGAAGATGCGCGTTCAATCTATTACAAAACGATTAAAGAGGCTGAGAGAACAATCTTAGACATATCCATAGAGGTCGCCGAAAAGATTATGGCCCATCAGCTTTACGGGGATGAGAATACGTATTTTGCCTTTGTTCGAAACGCAATCAAGGAGTCAAGAGAATATAAGAATATTGAACTTCATATCCATCCTGCCCACTATGAGCATATCAATCGGAAGAAGGATGAATTGATATCTTTATTCCCGAGAGAGACGGCTTTTTATATTTATCCTGATGAAGAGCTGTCAGAGGGAGACTGCTATATTGAATCCTCAAACGGGCGCCTGAATGCGAGTGTGGATATCCAGCTTGCCCAAATTAAGAAGATTCTTCTTGAAGTATTAGAGGAGGAGAGAGGATGAGAATTACTGAGCTTTCTTCTTATGTTAAACAAATTGATTCCTTTAAGCGTTTTGGCAGAATCAAACGAGTTGTCGGATTGATGATTGAATCACAGGGCCCGGTAAGCTCGATTGGGGATGTCTGCTATATACATACAAACAGCCATCATCGGAATGGAACCATAATGGCTGAGGTTGTTGGTTTTAAAGAAGAGATTGTCATCCTGATGCCATATACAACGGTCAATGATATTTCGCCAGGGGCAATCGTTGAGGCAGCTGGTAAGCCGCTTGAAATAAAGGTTGGGCCAGGGCTGGTCGGGCTTGCTCTTGATGCACTCGGAAATCCGCTTGACGGCACCTCCCTTCAAGGGGGACTGCAGGCTGTCTCAGTTGATCAAGAGCCTCCAGGACCCATGATGCGCCCTCCCATCTCGGGAGCGATTGAAACAGGTGTCACAGTGATAGACAGTCTTCTGACGGTCGGCAAGGGGCAGCGTGTCGGCATTTTTGCCGGAAGCGGTGTCGGAAAAAGCACACTTCTCGGTATGGTTGCGAGGAACAGCTCGGCGGATTTAAATGTGATTGCGCTTGTTGGGGAGCGGGGAAGGGAGGTACGTGAATTCATTGAACGCGATCTTGGTGAAGAGGGATTGAAGCGTTCAATCGTCATCGTCGCTACCTCTGATCAACCTCCTTTAATGAGAATTAAGGCTGCTTATACAGCAACAGCCATTACGGAATATTTTCGCGACCAAGGGCTTGATGTCATGCTCATGATGGACTCGGTCACTAGGGTCGCTATGGCGCAGAGGGAGATTGGACTTGCGGTCGGTGAACCGCCAACGACGAAGGGCTATACACCATCTGTATTCAGCATCCTCCCGAAATTGCTTGAGCGGACGGGAACGAATGATCATGGAAGTATCACGGCCTTCTACACGGTATTGGTAGATGGGGATGATATGAATGAACCAATTGCTGATACGGTAAGGGGGATTCTTGATGGCCATTTTGTCCTTGATCGAAAGCTGGCCAATAAAGGTCAATTTCCGGCAATCAATGTGCTTAAGAGTATTAGCAGAGTCATGTCCCATTTGGTTGAACCGGAGCATGCAAAAGCAGCGGAGTCAGCCAGGCAATATCTATCCTCCTATCTAGATGCAGAGGATTTAATCAATATTGGCGCCTACAAGAAGGGCTCCAATCAGATGATTGATGAAGCGATTAGTAAATATCCCCTTATTGTTGAATGGATGAAGCAGGGTGTCGAGGACAAGGTGACCAAACAACAGTCAATGGAAAGATTGCTTTTATTAACGAAGTCAGGTGGATGAATAAATGGTCTATCGATATAAGTTTGAGAAAATTATGAGCTTAAGAGAAAAAGAAAAGACAGAATCGCAGACGAAATATACAGAAGCCGTCAAAGAGTTCGAAACAGAAGCTGAAGGATTGTACTGCATGCTGAAAAAGAAGGAAGAACTGCTTGATAAGCAGGCTGAGCAGCTGAAAAAAGGGCTGTCTGTCCAACAGGTACGGCATAATCTGTCCTTCCTTGAGAATCATGAGAGACAGATACGTCATTATCAAAAGCGGGTTGTCGAGACGCGCAACAAAATGAACTTCTTTCATCAGGTGCTTGTTGAAAAAAATATTGAAGTGAAGAAATACGAAAAGCTGAAAGAAAGAGATCGACAGGTCTTTATGGAACAGCAGAATCAAATGGAGAATCGGCAAATGGATGAAATCTCAATCCAGCAATATATGGGCCGTACCTAAGTCGCGGAGGGGACATATGAAAGAATACGAGAAAAAGGGCTTCGGACTGCGGGCAATCTTTCTAGCATTACTGGTTATCCTCCTTCTGTTTGGTATCGGCATAGCCGCCGTTTTCTTTCTCTCCGGTAACAGCCCGGAGAAGGTTTCAGAGGCTATTTGGAAGGATAAGGGGGAGGCTGGGGAGCCCAAAAAGCTGGAGGAGAACTATACAAAGGAATTGAAGAAGCTCAATCAAAAGCTGAAAGATGCAGAGGCAGAACGAACAAGCCTAGAAAAGATGCTCGATTCTAAGGAACAGGAAGCTTCGAAAAGTGAGCACACGATAGCTCAGCTTGAGAGCACAATTAAGAATCTAGAGGAATCTGCGGGGGAAAAAAATCAGGCGGCAGGGGAAATGATTGCCACCTATGAACATATGGCGCCAAAGAGAGCTGCCCTCATTCTGCAGGAAATGAAAGAGGATGAGGCAGCAAAGGTACTGTCTGCGGTGACAACAGAAGCGAGAGCAGCCATTTTAGAAAAAATGGATCCAGCTTTAGCTGCACCGCTGATGGTTAAAATCTCGGCGGAGGCTGATTAAGCTCAAGAGATGAAAGAGTGAAAGAGGGGTGGAGAGTTGAGTCAGTTTATATTTCCCGTGCAGAATGGATTTCCATCATATCCTGTGGCTGATGATCATCAGACGGTAGGGGAGAAGGAGAAACGCACCTCCGTGTTTATCGGTCATCTTAAGAGACAGCTTTCTGGGGAGGGAATGGAGAAGGAATCAGTCATGATGACTGATGAAGGACAAGAGGCAGAGCAAAATGAGCTCATAAGACTTCTGCAGGCAGAAGATTGGGAGGATGTGCCAGAGGTCTTTGAATTACTTGCCCTATATCAGGATGGAAATGTAACAGGGAAAATTATGCCGGTCAATTTGACTGCTTCATTTGGAGAGGAGCCGATAGAATCGGTTCTGACAGCCGTTCAAACGCTTACAGAATTAACGGGAATAAAGGTGCCGGAGAATATCCAAATGAACCCGCCTGATGAAAAAAGCCTGGAGATGCTTGTCTCTATCCTGCAGCAGTCATTGGGCATTAATGATGATGTATGGATGGACAGTGCTGTACGTAAGCCTTTGCAAATGATTTTGAAATGGAGCAAGCTTGCAGCCCTTGCCGGCACGGTGAACGGAACGGAACCAAGCCTACTAGAATCGAAAGAAAAGCTGGCAAATGCCCTTGATAAATGGTCTGAAAGGATAGGCAGTCTCTTCACTTCTGCACAAGGCACAGAAAAGGATCAAAAGCCTAAATCTGATTCGTCCTCCCTGCATAATATGCCGCGGGATTCAAGTTTTGGGCTGAGAAGCGGGATGCCGGAAATGGCCGTTAATCAGACGATTCTTGCTAAAGATCTGCAGAGAATGGATAGCGGACCGCTGATTATCATGAAGAATGGACAGCCGGTTGAGTCAAATGAATGGATGAAGCAATTGGATACCATTCTTTCAAAGGCGAAGCTTACCTCTTTCAATGGTTTGCAAAGACTGCAAATCCAGCTTGCACCGGAACATCTAGGCACTTTGCAAATTGAAATGATCAAGAAGAATGGTCAGATTACCGCAAGCATCATCGCCAATACCCAGCAGGGGAAAGAAATACTTGATTCTCATTTAAACCATTTGAAGATGACGTTATCGAATCAGGGTATTCAGATGGACAGAATTATTTTGCAAGATGCACAAGCAGCCTTTGATGAGACTTTGAAGGACCATCAGCAAAGGAAAGACCAGGATCAGGAACTGCTAAAGGAAGAAGAGGAGCTAGAAATGGCCAGCTTCCTCGATGAGCTTCAGCAATTATTAATAAATGAAACGATATAAAGGAGGGAGATTCCGTGACCTCAATTGATACCAGCCTGATGTACAGCTCGGTTGAGAATAAAGTAAGAGAAGCAAACGGCAATCTTGATAAGGATGATTTCTTGAAATTGTTAATTACCCAGCTGCAAAATCAAGACCCAACGAGTCCGATGGATGATACAGCCTTTGTTTCCCAGATGGCGACATTTTCGAGTCTTGAGCAAATGAGCAATATGAATACCGTGCTTGAATCGATGCTCCAGTCGCAAACGGAAAATTTATTGCTGGGGTATTCGCAATTCGTTGGCAAGGAGATAACCTACCATAATATCCGTTCAGATGACGGATTGAGCAATGGCGCTATACAAGAGGGGAAAGGAACGGTCGCCGCCGTCCAATTTAACTCAGGGAAAGCTGAGTTCACCTTAGAGGATGGAACCGTCTTAAGCCCTGCAAATATTTCATCCTTAAATGCCTCTAATTCTGAACACCGCCCTAATCTTGCTGAAGCAAGCAGGCTTATCGGCAGAAATGTCACATGGTTGGATGACCAGCAAAAGGAGGCAGCAGCTGCAGTATTGTCCGTTTTCTTAAAGGATGGGCAATTGAGTCTGGAAGTTAATGATGAGAAGAAAAGCATTCTTTCCATTGACCAATTGATACGAGTCAGCTGAGGATTTGGGCAATGAGCAAACCATTTAATTTTGATGGAGGATTGTATGTTGGCTTTGCCATAATGGCATCGATTTAAAGAAAGAAGTACGGGCACAGCCCAGGCTGTCAAACCAATCGACAGCCGAAAGAAAGGGGAATGTTCATATGTTACGTTCAATGTATTCAGGTATTAGCGGGTTGAAAAACTTTCAAACCAAATTAGATGTCATTGGCAATAACATTGCCAATGTGAACACGTATGGCTTTAAGAAAGGCCGCGTCACCTTTAAGGATGCAATCAGTCAAACCACGGCAGGAGCAAGCACATCTACAGATACAAGAGGGGGGACAAATGCGGTTCAGGTTGGTCTTGGAAGCTCGATTTCCTCCATTGACACCGTTGATACAGCAGGCAGCCTGCAAAATACATCAAGGACGTTGGATCTTGGCATTCAAGGAGACGGCTATTTCATCGTGAAGGAAGGCACGAATAACTATTATACAAGAGCTGGTAATTTCTACTTGGATGAAGAGGGAGTTTTAGTAACGGGTGAGGGCTATAAGGTTCAAGATATTAACGGCAGTGACATCCAATTGAATATCGCTGCTCTCCAAAGCTTTAGTATTGCTCAAAATGGGGACATCAATATGGTTACAACAGGTGGAGCCAATCAGGTTGCAGCCACGATTGCTCTGGCTAAATTCAGTAATCCGGGCGGATTGGAGAAGGCGGGGAATAACCTATTCCAAGAATCTGTGAACTCAGGCGCCCCACAAATCGGAGCTTCAGGAACGGACGGAAGGGGTACCCTCTCTTCAGGAAGATTAGAGATGTCAAATGTCGACTTATCTGAAGAATTCACGGATATGATTGTGGCGCAACGCGGATTTCAGGCCAACACGCGCATTATCACGACATCTGATGAAATATTGCAGGAGCTTGTTAATCTGAAACGATAAGGACTAGGAGGAAAGGGCTGAAGGCTGCTTTAGCCCTGTACATATGATTAAAGTTAGAAAGCTGAATGGAAAAGAATATTACTTAAATGCTCTTTACATTGAATCAATTGAGTCAAATCCAGATACAACCTTGACATTGACAAACGGCAAGAAATTGGTGGTTGCAGATGATGAGAAAATGCTCGTTCACTCTGTCATGAATTTTTACAGGCAAGTTAATCTTTTGAAGGTGCCGCAAGAGGAGGTTCTGGATAGTGAGAAATAAGCTGCTGGCTGCTGGGGCTATATTGATGGCCGTTATAATCCTGCTTGGTGCTGGAGCAGTCTTCTATTATATAAAATACATAAATAATGAGAGTCAAGAGGAGCTCAGCATTGAGCAAGTGATCAAGCATTCGGTTGAGGTGCCTGAAATAACGACTAACTTAAATGATGACACACTCATCCAAATCTCATTCATGATTGAGACGGATGGAAAGAAAGCACGTGAAGAATTGGAGAAGAGAGAGTTTCAAATTAAGGATATCGTGATTAATGAATTATCGGAAATAGATGCTGATCAGCTGAAAGGGAAGAAAGCAAAGCAGGATTTAGAAGATAAGCTGACAGAACAAATCGATGGATTGATGCAAGAAGGAAGGATCGTTCAAATTTATACAACATCCTCCATTCTCCAATAACAATGCTCGGTTGACGGAAATGCAGGAGGTGAAAGTATTGTCTAGTGAAGTGTTATCCCAAAATGAAATTGATGCCTTATTGTCTGCCATCACCAAAGGGGAGATGGATGCTGATGAGCTTAAGAAAGAAGAAGATGAGAAGAGAGTAAGAGTTTATGATTTTAAGAGAGCCCTTCGATTTTCCAAGGATCAAATCCGCAGCCTTACGCGTATCCATGAGAATTTTGCCCGTCTGCTTACAACGTATTTCTCAGCACAGTTACGCACATATGTACAAATCAATGTTACTTCAACAGACCAGCTTCCATATGAGGAATTTATCAGGTCCATACCGAAAATGACCATTCTGAATGTGTTTGAAGTACCGCCGCTTGACGGTCGTATCTTGATGGAGGTTAATCCTAGAATTGCCTACTCTATGCTTGATCGGGTGCTTGGCGGCACAGGAGACAGCGTCAATAAGGTCGACAGCCTGACAGAAATAGAAACAAAAATCATGTCTAATTTGTTCGAGCGTGCATTTGAGAACCTGCGGGAAGCTTGGTCTACGATTGCGGATATTAACCCTGTCCTCTCAGAATTTGAGGTTAATCCGCAGTTCTTGCAAATGGTAGCTCCAAATGAAACAGTCGTGGTCATTTCCTTCAGTATCACGATTGGGGAAATCAGCGGCATGATTAATATTTGCATTCCTCATGTTGTATTGGAACCAATTATTCCGAAATTATCTGTTCATTACTGGATGCAGACGAGCAAAAAAGAACGTGAACCCGTAGAGCTTCAAATGCTGGAAAACCGGGTTCAGAAGGCCGAACTTCCCATCATAGCCGAGCTTGGACCGACAGAAATTTCTGTGTTGGATTTTTTGAATTTAACCATAGGAGATGTTATTGAACTAAGGCATTCCATTGATAAGCCGTTAAGTATTTCAGTAGGAGAAGTGCCGAAGTTCCTTGGACAGGCGGGGAGAGTCAATAAGAGAATGGCCGTACAAATAGTAGAAAATCACCTAGGAGGAGGCGAGGATGATGAATCATGAGAAATTAACAGAAGAAGAAATTGAAGCCTTATTAAAAAACACAAATGAGGAATGTGAGGCTTCTCCCATGATAGGAGATTATTTTTCCATCATGGACAGGGACACAATTGGAGAGATAGGAAATATTTCCTTTGGCAGCTCAGCTACTGCTTTATCTACTCTTTTAAATCAAAAGGTTGAAATCACAACACCGAATGTCTCACTAATTCTCAAAGAATCCCTAGTGGATGAATTCCCGCAGCCGTATGTGGCGGTTGAGGTCGAATATACAGAAGGTTTTACAGGCTCTAATCTGCTTGTGATCAAACAGTCGGATGCCATGATTATTGCCGATTTAATGCTTGGGGGAAGCGGCACGGCTCCGGCAGAACCATTGTCAGAGATTCATTTAAGCGCCATCCAGGAGGCGATGAATCAAATGATGGGGTCAGCCGCCACAGCTATGTCCACAGTCTTCAATAAGCGGATTGATATTTCTCCTCCTTCTATTGGCATCATGGATTTGCCTAGAGGGGCGGGTCATGAAATTCTTCCACAGGAAGACATGCTTGTGAAGGTTTCCTTTCGATTGACCATTGGTCAATTGGTAGATTCTCATATTATGCAGCTTTTGCCGCTTTATTTCGCCAGGGGCATGGTAGACGAATTGCTGGAGCATTCATGGGAGTCTGCCGAAACGGGTGCAGATGATCGCCTAAAACAAAAGAATATAAACGAAGGAGATGACAGTATGAGGGAGCCGATTCCTTCTGGCAATCTTCATTCAGCATACAACCAAGCAACGACAGAGACTGCAGCAAGTCATAGTTTTTATAGCGATATCGAGTCGATGGGAAATCAACAGGAAAGAGTACAGCATACGCGAGAAGTGCATGTTCAGCCAGTAGAATTTTCGTCTTTTACCCCTGAACGTCATCTAATGGGTCAGGAAGCCAATAATCTAGATATGCTCCTTGATATTCCGCTTCAGGTCACCGTGGAGCTTGGAAGAACGACTCGTTCGGTTAAAGAAATTCTCTCCCTTTCCTCGGGCTCAATCATTGAACTGGATAAGCTAGCAGGGGAACCAGTAGATATCCTCGTGAACAAGCGCTTGATTGCCACTGGTGAAGTGGTTGTCATTGATGAGAATTTTGGGGTGCGTGTGACAGATATTATTAGTCAAAGCGACCGGTTGAAAAAATTGAAATAAAGAGGGTGATTTTAATGGCACATAAAATATTGATTGTGGATGATGCAGCATTTATGCGGATGATGATTAAGGATATTCTCGTGAAGAACGGCTATGATGTGGCCGGTGAAGGTGCGGATGGTAAGCAAGCGGTTGAGCTGTATAAAGAAATTAAACCTGACTTGGTTACGATGGACATTACAATGCCGGAAAAGGATGGCATAACAGCCTTGAAGGAGATCCGTGCGATCAATCCCGATGCGAAAATTATTATGTGCTCCGCAATGGGACAGCAAGCTCTAGTTATTGATGCCATCCAAGCGGGGGCTAAGGACTTTATTGTGAAGCCGTTTGCTGCTGACCGTGTCCTTGAAGCCATCAGCAAGGTGCTCGATTAATCATAGAAAGGAAGATTCGAGTGCTGCAACTTATGAAAGACTGCCAAAAGGCAGCCGGCTTGATCATTCTGACGTTTTCGCTGCTTTTATGGGGGGCTCTCCCTATAGCAGCCGAAACGGATGCCGGCAGCAAGAGTGTAGATGAATATTATCATAACAAGGAATCAAACGGGACAAGCCAGGCGGATGACGATGGAGTTGGACAAGATATGACCAAACAAGAGGCTGCAGACGGAGAAAAGGTCGGTATCACGGCGGGAGATGTCATCAAAATGATTTTTGCCCTCCTTTTCGTTATATGTCTTTTGTTCCTTCTATTGAAATTCGTGGGTAAGAAGAGCCGGGGATTCCACCGCGGGCAAATGATTCAAAATATGGGCGGAGCTCCTCTTGGAGGTAATCGTTCTCTACAGGTCGTGCGCGTAGGGGAAAAAATCCTTGTGCTTGGAGTCGGTGAAAACGTCCAGCTGCTCGATTTGATTGATGATGAGAAAGAGTATAACAGAATGATAGACGAGTTTAATGAGAGCAGTGAACCAATCTCCGCAGGCCTTGCCCCAAAATGGCTTCAGGGCAGGAAGGGAATGCGAGGGACTGAGATACAGTCATTTGCGGGTCAGCTTTCTGCACAGCTTGAAGGCATGAAAGCGGAGCGGAAAGTGCTGTATGAGAATTTAAGGAAAACGGGGAGCGGGCAGGATGAATGATGTAATGAACGTATTCAGCGCAAGCGATCCCGGTACGGTATCGACTTCTGTGAAGCTGCTTTTGCTCTTGACTGTCCTATCCCTTGCACCAAGTATCTTAATCTTGATGACGTGTTTTACGCGTATTGTCGTTGTGCTGGGTTTTGTCAGAACAGCCTTATCAACACAGCAAATGCCGCCGACCCAAGTGTTGATCGGCCTATCCTTATTCATCACATTCTTCGTGATGGCTCCAGTCTTCTCTGAGGTTAATGAAGAGGCGCTTCAGCCTCTCTTTAAGGATGAGATTAAGCTGGATGAGGCATATTCACGCGCAGCTGAACCAATGAAGGAGTTTATGGCCAAGCATACGAGACAGGCTGACCTGCAATTATTCTTGGATTATACGAAAGCGAAACCACCTGCTTCCATTGAGGATATTCCGCTTACAACGCTTGTTCCGGCATTTGCTATAAGTGAATTGAAGACAGCCTTTCAAATAGGCTTCATGATCTTTATTCCTTTTTTGGTCATCGACATGATTGTTGCAAGTGTGCTCATGTCCATGGGGATGATGATGCTGCCGCCAACAATGATTTCTCTGCCCTTTAAGATTTTATTATTCGTGATGGTGGATGGCTGGCATTTAGTGGTTAAGTCGTTATTACAGAGTTTATAGGCAGGTGAAGAATATATGACAGCAGAAACGGTCATCACACTGGCGGAAAGAGGTGTGTGGACAGTTCTCATAATAAGTGCGCCTTTATTGATATTGGCATTAGGGATTGGGTTGATTGTAAGCATTTTTCAAGCAACTACTCAAATTCAGGAACAGACTTTGGCGTTTATTCCAAAGATTGCGGCGGTTCTTCTTGGTATCGTGTTCTTCGGTCCATGGATGCTTGGAAGAATGATGTCTTTTACGCTTGATATCTTTTCGAATTTAACGAAATTTGTGGGATAGAAAATGGCGGAAATCGTACCTAAATTCAGTGTATTTCTACTTATTTTTGTTCGGGTGGCAGCCTTTTTCGTAACAATGCCCATTTTCTCATACCGGACCATACCTGCTATGCATAGAATCGGCATCAGTGCCATTTTAGCATGGATCATGTATTATTCCGTCCAATCACCGGGCTATGAGATTGATATGCTTTATTTCTTGATGATCCTGAAGGAGTGCCTCGTTGGATTGGCAATCGGTTTCTTTGCTTACATGCTCCTTTCTGCCATACAGATGGCAGGAGGGTTGATTGATTTTCAGATGGGCTATTCAATGGCAAGCGTCATTGACCCGCAGACCGGTGTGCAGACACCGCTGACTGGGCAGTATCTGTACACATTTGCCCTCTTGTTTCTGCTTTCGGTTAATGGCCATCATTTATTGCTTGACGGCATTTACTACAGCTATCAATTCATTCCTCTTACCAGCGGTTTTATGTCATTTGGAAGTGAGGGGCTGCTCACCTTTGTCGTTGAATCATTTTCGGCGACCTTTCTGATTGCCTTTCAAATGGCCATTCCAATTGTCGGAAGTCTCTTTTTGGTGGATGTCGCACTAGGTATCGTGGCAAGAACTGTTCCGCAGATGAACATTTTTGTGATTGGCTTTCCGGTGAAGATTCTTGTCGGTCTTATTCTGCTGATGGTGATGATGAGCGGACTGCTCTTTTTGGTCAAGGATCTGCTCGGTACGATTTTGGAAGGTCTGCGCACATTGATGCACTTGCTTGGAGGTACATAACATGGATTGGCTGAAACTTGATCTGCAATATTTCTCAGGAGAGAAAACAGAAAAGGCAACCCCAAAGAAACGGCAGGATTCAAGGAAGAAAGGGCAGGCTGCTAAGAGTCAGGATGTGAATACGGCGATTGTCTTGTTTGGAGTATTCCTTCTGCTTTCTATAACCGGGGGATTTTTACGAGACCGATTAATTGATCTATTTGTCTATCCGATTAAAGAGATCCAGACATCTGAGTTGACGATTGATGGGCTTACTATTCTATTTATCGGCGTGCTGGTCAAAATGATTAGTGTTATAGGACCAATTATGCTTGCGGCCCTTGCCGCTGGCATTCTTGCTAATTTCATTCAAGTGGGTCCTATGTTTTCGGCGGAGGCCATACACTTTAAGCTGGAGAAAATCAATCCAATTAAGGGCTTTAAGCGGATTTTTTCGATGAGAGCGATTGTTGAATTGCTGAAGTCCATACTTAAGGTTCTCATTATTAGTCTGGTTACCTTTTATTCAATCTGGCAAAGACTCGATGAGATTATGCTTCTATCCTATAAAAATATCGGAGAAAGTCTTGCGACGATTGCGGACATAACGGTAAAGACCGGATTGCTTGCTTCGGGAGCTTTATTATTTCTGGCGGCTCTGGATTATTTGTACCAGCGCTTTGATTATGAGAAGAGCATCAGGATGTCTAAGCAGGAAATCAAACAAGAGTACAAGACAATGGAAGGAGACCCCATCATAAAATCTCGAATCAAGCAAAAGCAAAAGGAAATGGCAATGTCGAGAATGATGCAGGAAATTCCAAAGGCGGATGTGGTCATTACCAATCCGACCCATTATGCCGTTGCGCTGAAATACGACGATGAGAAGATGGATGCCCCGTACGTTGTCGGAAAGGGACTGGATTTTGTTGCACAGAAAATCAAGCTCGTGGCTAAAGAAAATGATGTTCCCATGATGGAGAACCGGCCGCTTGCCAGGGCTCTATATAGTCAAGCGGAGGTCGGCCAGGCTATCCCTGAGGAATTCTTTAAAGGGGTCGCAGAGATTCTGGCCTATGTATATAAAATGAAAGGCAAAACGTCATGAACGTTAGTTTGTTTATGAAAGGTTAGGGGAGAGAGAGCATATGAGAGCAAGGGATTTAACGGTACTAATAGCCGTCATTATGGTAGTGGCTATGTTAATCATTCCGCTTCCGACATGGCTTTTAAGCTTTTTGATCATGGTCAATATATCTCTTGCCTTATTAGTATTATTGACATCCATGAATACGAAGGAACCATTGCAATTCTCGATATTTCCATCATTGCTGCTGTTGTTGACCTTATTCAGGCTTGGATTAAATATATCCACAACAAGGGCAATTCTCACACATGGAGATGCCGGGGGAGTTGTGGAAGTGTTCGGAAGCTTTGTTGTCGGCGGACAAGTTGTGGTCGGTCTTGTCGTCTTCCTCATCTTGATTATTATTCAGTTTATTGTCATTACAAAGGGCTCTGAGCGTGTGGCAGAAGTGGCTGCCCGTTTTACGCTTGATGCCATGCCAGGGAAACAGATGAGCATTGACGCTGATTTGAATGCCGGCATGATATCTGAACAGGAAGCGAGGATGCGTAGGGATAAAATATCCCGCGAAGCCGATTTCTTTGGTTCGATGGACGGGGCAAGCAAATTTGTGAAGGGGGATGCGATTGCGAGCATCATCATTGTCATGATTAACCTGATCTTTGGGATGGTCATTGGGGTTATGCAGATGGATATGAGCTTCGGCGAAGCAGCCGTTCATTTCTCCCTGCTTTCCGTTGGTGATGGTATCGTCAGTCAGGTCCCGGCGCTCCTGATTTCAACCGCAACCGGAATCATTGTCACCCGTGCGGCCTCGGATGGGAACCTGGCTTCTGATATTACAGGTCAATTATTCGCTTATCCGAAAATGTTATACATAGCAGCAGGGACTATTCTTCTTCTTGGAATTTTCACTCCTATTAATTTGTTTTTAACCCTCTTAATTGCAGGGCTGCTCGCGCTTGGTGCCTATAAGGCTAATGATGCACAGAAGATAAAGGATGGAGCAGAAGTGTTTTTAGAAGAGGAAACGGATACGGATGAAATGAAAAGTCCAGAAAGTGTCATCAGCTTGCTGAGTATTGATCCAATTGAATTCGAATTTGGCTATGGGCTTATCCCGCTTGCGGATACGAACCAAGGGGGAGATCTTTTAGACCGTGTCGTGATGATCAGGAGGCAATTGGCCATTGAACTCGGTCTTGTGATCCCGGTCGTACGTATCCGTGACAATATTCAGCTGAAGCCGAATGAATACCGTCTGAAGATTAAGGGGGCGGAAATGGCACGGGGAGAGCTTCTTCTTGATCATTATTTGGCCATGGCTCCTGGGATGGATGATGAATCGGTGGAAGGGATTGATACAGTGGAGCCTTCGTTTGGGCTTCCGGCAAAATGGATTACAGAAGAAACGAAGGAATACGCCGAAATGCTCGGCTATACGGTTGTTGATCCTCCTTCTGTCGTTTCCACACATATTACCGAGGTCATTAAGGCAAATGCTTATGATCTCATTGGTCGTCAGGAAACGAAACAATTAATCGAGCATTTAAGGGAAACAGCACCAATCCTAGTGGAGGAAGTCACTCCTTCCCCGCTGGCTGTTGGGGATATCCAAAAGGTATTGGCTAAGCTCTTGAAGGAAAAAGTATCCATTCGCAATTTGCCGATTATCTTTGAGACATTAGCTGATTTCGGAAGGGTAAGCAACGATCCGGATGTATTGACTGAGTATGTACGGCAAGCGCTTGCTAGACAAATAACGAGTCAATACGTCTCTGGGGAGAGCTTAAAGGTTATTACCTTATCAGGGAAAGCGGAGAAGGCGATTGCAGATAGTGTTCAGCAAACAGAGCATGGAAGCTATCTCTCTATTGATCCGGATTCCTCACAGAAAATCCTGCAATCGATAGGGACAAGGCTTGAAGAGAATGCGCTTCTTGATCAATTGCCGGTGCTATTATGTTCTCCAGCTGTCCGGATGTATGTCCGCCAACTGATTGACCGATACTTCCCGCAGCTTCCGGTGCTTTCTTATAACGAGCTTGAAGCAAATATTGAGGTGCAAGCAATAGGGGTGGTGAATATGGAATGAAGGTCATGAAATTTACTGGCAGTAACATGCAGGAGGTCATGGAACAAATTCGTTCTAAATTAGGATCTGATGCCGTTATCTTGAATTCAAAAACGGTCGAAAACTCTGGATATTTCGGCCTTTTCAAGAAAAAAAGCCTGGAGGTGCTAGCCGCCATCGATGAAAGGCCGCCAGCACCAGAAACCATTCCGTCTGGAGGATATACCGTAAAAAGGGAGGATTCGATTGAGTCAGAGCGGATTCTAAAGGAATTAAAACAGATGCAGGGACTGCTGCAGGAAAATATGTTCAGAAATCAGTCTCCTGACAAGTATGAATGGTATCCGAAAGAACTAAAAATTATATACTCACGGCTTCAAGAACGGGGTCTTGGCAGCGGGCTGCTGGACGATCTGATGCCGTTGCTTCTTAAGGAATGGAAGTGTTCATTAGCCAATGCTGAATGGGCGGAGGAAGACATTGAGCAGCTGGCAAAAAAAATCATGATAGAGAGGCTTCAAGTCTTCTCTGCTCCTCGCGGTGAATCGAACCGGAAATACATTGCGATTGTCGGTCCTACTGGTGTAGGTAAAACAACCACCATAGCGAAGATAGCGGCAGAATATATGTTGAATAAGCAAAGGAAAGTTGCCTTCATCACAACAGACACCTATCGAATTGCTGCCATTGAGCAATTACGGACGTATGCGCAGATATTGGGGATCCCTTTGGAGGTTGCCTATAATTTGGAGGATTTCGTTCAGGCATCTAAACGTTTTGCTCATTATGATCATGTATTTATAGATACAGCCGGACGGAATTTCCGAGATTCTGTCTATGTCGAAGAACTGATGAAAATCATTGATTTTGACTTAAATCTGGAGACCTTTCTCGTTTTAGCGGCGACTGCTAAGGAAGAGGATATGAACAAGATTTACGAGCAATTTGATCTCATGAATATCAATGGCCTAATCTTTACGAAAACAGATGAAACAGAAAGCTTAGGCGGAATGATTAATTTCATTATGAATTACTCTGCTCCCGTTGCATACATAACGAATGGGCAGGATGTACCGGATGATATACAAGCAGCAACTCCGGAAAATATCATCAATATGGTTTTTGGAGGAAGAGAGCATGTCCGATCAAGCTGATATGCTGAGACGAAGATTAGAGGAGCATAATGGGAAACGAGGAAAGGTCATTGCCGTAACAAGTGGAAAAGGCGGCGTTGGAAAGTCCAATTTCTCCATCAATTTCGCTGTTGGGCTGGCGCAGGAACGGTACAGGGTGCTGGTCATTGACTTTGATATTGGGATGGGAAATATCCATCTTTTAATCGGAAAATCAAATCGATATACAATTGCCGACCACTTCGAAAAGGGTGTTCCTTTAACAGATATTATCGAACAAGGTCCTGGTGGTGTCCATTATATTGGGGGCGGAACAGGCTTAACGCAATTATTGTCCCTTAGTGATCGGCTTTTTGAACGGTTCAGTGCTGAATTTGAACAAATTCTTGGGCGTTATGACTATATTTTGATGGATATGGGAGCGGGAGTGTCTGACCAGTCTCTTCAATTCATGATAGCGGCGAATGAAGTCTTCATTATCACGACACCGGAGCCGACAGCCATTACGGATGCTTATTCAATGATGAAATTTTTGACGAAGCAGGCAGCTGATATTCCTTTTTATCTGATTTGTAATCGTGCTCCCTCCTATAAGAATGGCGAGGAGGTATTGACCAGGCTCGCAGGTGCTGCCGGAAAATTCCTGAATAAGGATGTCTCAAGGCTGGGAGTTATTCCGGATGACAGCAGTGTCAGCAGAGCGGTATTGAGGCAAGTTCCGTTTTTGGAACTGGAACCAAAAGCACGGGCGAGCACGGCACTTAAACAATTACAACAATCCTATTTAGGTAATGAAAACAAAGGGACTGGTCAAGAGTTGTCCTTTATGAGCAAGGTAAGAGGATATCTCTTTAATAGACAGTAGAAATGGCAGATACGAGATTTTTCGTATGTGGAAGGATGAGTATGAATGGATTTGGGCCAATATCTAGATATTTTTATTGAAGAGAGCAAGGAACACTTGCAAGTATGCAATCATCAGCTGCTTCTGCTGGAAAGGCAGCCAAATAATCATAGATTGGTAGATGAAATATTTCGTGCAGCCCATACGCTAAAGGGGATGGCTGCTACGATGGAATTTGAAGATATCACGCAGTTAACCCACGAAATGGAGAATGTCCTTGATGAAATTCGGCACCGGCGACTTCCTGTCACACCTGTTTTACTCGATTCTATATTCCAAATGTTAGATGCTCTGGAAGAGAAGCTCTTATTGATAGAGAAGGGGAGTGACGGTACGGTCCAGTCACGTGCCGCTGTATTGGAGTCTCAAAACTCCAGCGGTGGCCGATCAGAGACAATCAATCATCAAGAAGCTGCACCAGCAAAAGAAGGGCGCAGCATAGCTCACTTTGAATATGCAAGCCATGAACGATTCGTTATGGAAGAGGCAGTAAAGCGGCAATTCAATGTTTACCATCTGGAAATCTCCTTAAGAGAGGATTGCCAAATGAAAGCAGCGCGTGCTCTGTTGGTTTTTCGGCTGCTTGAATCCATGGGGGAGATTATTCGTGCAATCCCTGCAGCAGCTGATTTGGAGCAGGAGCCTTTCGAAAGGATGTTTACGGCCACTATTACGACAAAGAAAGATATCGCACAGGTGCATGAAAAGATCATGGACATCGCTGAGGTCGAAAGGGTCAGAATCCGCCCAATCTCTTTAAATAAGCTTTTGGAGAGTTCTCCTGTTGCTAGGAAAGAACACTCTGAAAGGCTGAACATACTCGATAAACCAATCCAAAAATCGATACGCGTCAATATTGAGAGACTAGATGGACTGATGTCGGCATTCGAGGAATTAATCATTTACCGCAGCAGGCTAGAAAAGCTAGCTCAGGAGATTGATCATCCACGGTTGATAGAGGCTGTTTCTGGCATGGCGGGTACGACGGCAGAAATGCAGAGCATCCTGCTGAATATGCGAATGGTACCTGCCGAGGGCATTTTCAATCGTTTTCCAGCGATGGTTAGACGTTTATCGAAGGAATTAGATAAGGAGGTCAGGCTGGAAATAACAGGGGCTGCAACTGAAATTGATCGTTCTATTATTAATGAAGTTGGGGATTCTGTGCTGCATTTCTTAAGAAATGCCCTTGATCATGGGATTGAAAATCCCAAAACAAGAAAACAGTCAGGTAAACCATCTGAGGGAACCATTGCTATTCGCGCCTATAACAGCAGGAATGATGTCATGGTGGAAATCGAGGATGATGGTGCAGGCATTGACGAAGAGGTGATTGTAAGAAGAGCTGTTGAACTGGGGATTGTGTCTTCTATTCAGGCAGATAGGATGAGTGCGGAAGAAAAACTCCAGCTAATATTTGCTTCTGGATTCTCAACAGCCCAGCAAATATCGGATATTTCCGGACGTGGAGTGGGGCTTGATGCAGTCAAAACCATGATTGAATCCTTGGGTGGTGAAGTGATGGTCCAGTCGATGCGGGGCGTAGGATCTCGCTTTACGATTAAACTACCGCTAACCCTTTCCATTCTTCCAGCCCTGCTCGTGAAAACGAAGTCAGAGACATATGCCTTTCCGCTTATCTCAATTATTGACTGTCTCATGATTGAAGGTGCCAATGACGAATCTGGAATCGGATCTAGCATGATTTATCAAGGGGAATCCATTCCAATCATCCATCTTGGGGAAGTATTTGGTCTGTGCAGCTCATCATTGAAGGATACACGAAAAGCTGCTGTCTTGGTTATTCAAAAGGGAAATAAGCTGGCGGCTATTGCGGTGGATGAATTTATCGGACAACAGGAAATAGCTGTTAAACCGCTTGAATCTAAAGCTGATGCCCGTATTTCAGGGAAGGCGATTCTTGGTGGCAAGCCTGTATGGATGGTTGATGTGCAGGAGCTATTGTTTATGATTCATTCTTAAAAGGATAGAAGACTTCATGAATGAGACGTATGTGAAAAAAATAGATAAAAAGTTGCAGGGGGGAACGCATGGTGCCTCAAGTAAATGTTTGTGAGGAACAGCAGTGTTGGCATGCTTGGCTTGATGGCCGTGATGAGCAGGCTGGAGATATATTGGCGAAGAAGTATTTGCCTTTAGTGAATTATCATGTTCAGCGGATTTCTGTGAATCTGCCTAAAAGCGTTAACAGAGATGATATTCGCAGCCTTGGATTGATGGGGCTTTTTGATGCGCTGGAAAAATTCGATCTATCCCGCGACCTGAAGTTTGAAACATATGCTTCCTTTCGGATACGCGGTGCCATCATTGACGGGCTTAGAAAAGAGGATTGGCTTCCAAGAAGCACAAGGGAGAAGACCAAGCTAATAGAAGCAACCATTGAACAGCTTGAACAGAAGAAAATGAGGAATATCTCCATGGCAGAGCTGGCAGAGGAATTGGGTATGGCAGAGGAGGAGGTCAATGCTGTTGCAAATGAAAATTTCTTTGCGAATGTTCTCTCCATGGATGACCAGCCAAAGGAGCACCAGGAAGGGGAAGTACAAACCTTTATTGTAAAGGATGAGCAAGCCGTATCTCCTGAGGAAGCGCTTATGAAAAAAGAAACAATCGCTGAAATGGGAAGGCAAATCCAGACATTAGGGGAGAAGGAACAATTGGTGCTTGACCTGTTCTATCATAAGGAGCTGACATTGACTGAAATTGGACAAATTCTCAATCTTTCTACTTCAAGGATATCGCAGATTCATTCACGTGCATTGTTCAAGCTGCGCAATGTATTGCAGAAATCAGTCTATCTATAGGTGGAGGATGCAGGGTGGATATTCCATTTACGTTAACGGTATCAAGAGATCGAATGAAGGCATGGGTACATATCGAACAAGATGTCATAATCAGTGAGTCGCCTGAAGAAGTGGAAAAATGGCTGAATGACCAAGGAATCATAGCAGGAATCATGAAAGGTGAGCTAGTACGCCTATGCCATGGAGACATCAGCTTGAAGCCTTTTCTCGTTGCACGCGGAAAACAACCAATCAACGGGAAGGACGGAAGGGTTATTTTTCATGTATCTCCCCAGCTTGAGAGAAGAGAAGAAGGAGCTGATTTCCGAGATGTCATTCATATCCCGTCTGTCCAAACAGGGGACCGTATCGCGACGATAAAAGACCCAGAAAATGGTGTGTGCGGGACAGATATATACGGAAACCGCCTTCTTCCTAGGAGAGGCAAGCCGGCTGCCATAACGCTTGGTCTAAATGTCATTCAGCACGGAAATGAAATCATGGCCGTTTCAGATGGTGAGGTAAGCTTTAATTGGAATGTGATTCAAGTCAATCCTGTTTATGTGGTAGACAGTGATTTAGATTTATCAGTCGGAAACATTGAATTTATCGGAAATGTAACGATTAAAGGCAATGTTCCGCCGGGCTATAAAATACGCGTTGGAGGAGATTTGAAGGTTTTCGGTCTCATCGAAGGCTCGGATATACAGGCGGATGGCTCCATTTATGTTCAAGGGGGCATATCGGGTGAACAGGATTGTCAAATTCGAGCAGGAGCTACGCTTAAATCCCTCTATATTAATCGAGCAAATGTGCTCGCTTTTGGTGATATTGAGGTCAAACATTATATCCTGCACAGCCAAGTGACCTCCTATGGCTTGATACGGTGCAGGAGGGGCCAGTTAATTGGAGGAGCTATTCAAGCTGTTAAAGGAGTGGAAATCCGAGATGCGGGCAACATCCATTATGCACACACACTGATTCATATCGGACAAACAGAGGCGATTGAACGGCATAAATCAGAATTAGACATGCGGGCAAAGCAGTTGTTTGAAACGATTTCGAAGCTGACGATGATTGCAGCGAAATTTGAAGTGATGAGACAGGAAACGGGAACAGTCGGAGTCAGGGAGACAATCCTTCTTAAGAAGCAGCAAAGAACAAGGGAAGTGCTTGAGCAGGAGCTGTCTGGCATAAGGGAGGAACGGCTGCGGCTGGAATACGGTGTGAACGAAATGGATGCTGAAATTATCGTTCATGGTATTTGTTACCCAAATGTACATATTCAGATTGGCAAGTATACGAAGCCTTTGAATCAAATCTTTAAATCTGTCAGATTTACGGAAAGCGGAAGGGAGATCTCTGTTCATCCTTTATAACGTCAGAGGTTTCACCTTTAGGCGATTCAGACGAATGATAGAGCTGCCAATCATCAAAAAAGGGGCGGAGCGGAGGAGGAAAACACCTCATCCGTCTATCCGTTGATTAAGGGAAAAAAGACTATTCGGGGTGAGAGGGTAGATGGTATTAGTACTAATCGTGAGCATGATGGTAAATCTGGCTGCTATCCTGGCAATTATTATCTTATATCTCCGGCAAAACCGGCTGTTCCAGATGGAAGAAAACATGCATGCCAACACAGAGAATATAGAGAATCTGCTTACAGCTTTCTTAGTTGAGATGAAGGAGGATAATGGCAGGCTGAAGGCTGCTCTTGTGGAGAAAGCAGATGTAGGACAGATAAGCAAAGAAGAGGGTGCGGCAGCTTTGTCAGCTGAGGAAAAAGAGAGAGTGCTGCCTGAGAATTCAAGAGAGAACTTTCTCCTCCTTCAGGCACTGAGGCTAAAGGGCCAAGGCAATACCGTAGAGCAAATTGCGAAGGTAATGGGCAGAGGCAAAACGGAAATCGAACTTTTGATCAAAATGAATGAATAAGGCTTGATTGTAAGATGACAGTATGCTATATTATTTCATGGTGTTATTACACACGCTTATTGATTTGGACTGATGGTGCTGCCATTTGAGGCAGTTTCAGCCTGAAAATGATTTAAGCGGAGGAAAAAACAAAACCATAGGAGGAAGAAACATGTCTGTTATTTCAATGAAACAACTGCTTGAAGCAGGTGTACACTTCGGGCACCAAACTCGTCGTTGGAACCCAAAAATGAAAAAATATATCTTCACGGAGCGTAATGGTATCTACATCATTGACCTTCAAAAAACGGTTAAAAAAGTAGAAGAAGCTTACAACTTCGTAAGAGACCTAGCAGCAGATGGCGGCACAATGCTATTTGTTGGTACTAAAAAGCAAGCTCAAGATTCCGTTAAGGAAGAAGCAGCTCGCGCTGGTATGTACTACGTTAACCAACGCTGGTTGGGCGGTACATTAACTAACTTCGTAACAATCCAAAAACGTATTGCACGTTTGAAAGAAATCGAAAAAATGGAAGAAAACGGTACTTTCGAAGTACTTCCTAAAAAAGAAGTTATTCAATTGAAGAAAGAACAAGAACGTCTTGAAAAATTCCTTGGCGGTATCAAGGATATGAAACAAATCCCTGATGCATTGTTCATCATCGACCCACGCAAAGAGCGTATCGCTGTTGCAGAAGCACACAAATTGAACATCCCTATCGTTGGTATCGTTGATACAAACTGTGATCCGGATGAAATCGATTATGTAATCCCTGCGAACGATGATGCAATCCGCGCTGTTAAATTGCTTACTGGAAAAATGGCTGACGCTATTCTTGAAGGTAAACAAGGTGAAGAAACAGCTCCAGTTGCAGAAGCAGCTGAAGTTGAAGCTCCTGCAGAAGCTGAAGAAGCTACTACAGTAGAAAATGCTTAATTGATTTTTTAAAGGTGATAAGAGGATGGTGCCTTTTATCACCTTTTTTTGAAATAAAGAAGCAGTGTATACGTCAACTTATACTGCTACATACTGATTTTATGGACAATTAAAGGAGGAAGACCAAATGGCTATTACAGCTCAACTGGTTAAAGAATTACGCGAAAAAACTGGTGCAGGTATGATGGACTGCAAAAAAGCTCTTCAAGAAACAAACGGAGATATGGATAAAGCAATCGACTACCTTCGTGAAAAAGGTATCGCAAAAGCTGCTAAAAAAGGCGATCGTATCGCTGCAGAAGGCTTAACTTCTATCGTTGTAGACGGCGAACAAGCTGTTATCCTTGAAGTAAACGCTGAAACTGACTTCGTTGCTAAAAACGATGCGTTCCAAACTCTTGTAAAAGAATTGGCTGCTCACCTATTAGCAAGCAAACCAGCATCTGTTGAAGAAGCTCTTACACAAACAATGGAAAATGGTGCGACTGTTCAAGATCACATCAATGCTGCAATCGCTAAAATCGGAGAGCGTATCACACTTCGCCGCTTCGAAATCAAAACAAAACCTGAAAACGGCGCATTCGGTGCTTACATTCACCAAGGCGGACGTATCAGCGTATTGACAATCATCGAAGGTTCTGCTGATGAAGCTGTAGCGAAAGATGTATCTATGCACATCGCTGCTCTAAACCCTAAATACGTTTCTCGCGACCAAGTAACTGCTGAAGAAGTAGAACATGAGCGTCAAGTATTGACTCAACAAGCGTTAAACGAAGGCAAACCTGAAAAAATCGTTGCGAAAATGGTTGAAGGACGCCTTGGCAAATACTTCGAAGAGATCTGCGTATTGGATCAAACATTCGTTAAAAACCCTGATCAAAAAGTTGGTCAATATGTACAAGCTAACGGTGCTACAATCGTAGAATTCGTTCGTTACGAAGTTGGGGAAGGTATCGAGAAGAAACAAGATAACTTCGCTGAAGAAGTAATGAGCCAAGTTAAAAAAGACTAATTAATCTAAAGCAGATACAGCAAGAAGATGAAATAGGGAACACATTGTGTTCCCTATTTTTCAAGAATTCTTCTTTAAGCAAACGGAAAGTATTCTTTCCAGGAAGATTTTTTGCACAAGAATTGAGATGTATGGGAAAATAATTATGGACGATATAATTGGTTCCTACTTTAACATTGGTGGAGGTTTATATGAGCAGCGTAAAGTATAAAAGAGTTGTATTAAAGTTAAGTGGAGAGGCTCTCGCAGGGCAGCAGGGCTTCGGGATTGACCCGGTTATCATCTCTTCCATTGCGAAACAGGTAAAGGAAGTAGCTGAATTGGGCGTAGAAGTAGCCGTTGTCGTTGGCGGGGGCAATATTTGGAGAGGGAAGACGGGAAGCGAGCTGGGCATGGACCGTGCAACTGCGGATTACATGGGTATGCTTGCGACTGTCATGAATTCCCTTGCTCTACAAGACAGCCTAGAACAGCAGGGCATTGGAACACGTGTGCAAACATCCATTGAAATGCGTCAGGTTGCAGAGCCTTATATTAGACGCAGAGCCATTCGTCATCTAGAAAAGAGCCGTGTTGTTATTTTTGCAGCAGGTACAGGCAACCCTTATTTCTCCACTGATACAACAGCAGCTTTACGAGCTGCTGAAATCGAAGCAGATGTTATCCTTATGGGCAAAAACAATGTTGACGGCGTATACAGCGCTGATCCGGTAAAAGACAGCAATGCTGTGAAGTTTGACCAATTATCTTATCTTGATTTAATCAAGGATGGTTTGGCGGTCATGGATTCAACTGCGTCATCACTTTGCATGGATAACGATATTCCACTAATCGTCTTCTCAATTATGGAAGAAGGAAATATTAAGCGCGCCGTACTTGGCGAAACTATCGGGACTGTTGTTAGGGGGAATAAATAATGGCAAAGCAAGTTATTTCTAATACAAAGGAAAAAATGGACAAATGCATTCAAGCATTTTCACGTGAGCTGGCTTCTATTCGTGCCGGTCGTGCCAGCGCATCATTGCTGGACCGATTAACGGTTGATTATTATGGTGCTCCAACACCGATTAACCAAATGGCTTCTATTAGCGTACCAGAAGCTCGTATGCTTGTGATTCAGCCTTATGATAAATCCATCCTTGGTGATATCGAGAAAGCCATTCTTAAATCAGATTTAGGGCTGAACCCTGTCAATGATGGGTCCATCATTCGTTTGAGTGTACCAGCTTTAACTGAAGAACGCCGCCGCGATCTTGTTAAACAAGTGAAGAAAGAAGCGGAAGAAGCAAAGGTTGCTATCCGTAATGTTCGCCGTGATGGAAATGACGATTTGAAGAAGCTCGAGAAAAATGGCGAAATCACAGAAGATGCTCACCGCGGCTATTCTGACGATGTTCAAAAAATGACAGATGAGCATATCGCAAAAATCGATCAAATGGCTAAAGATAAAGAAAAGGAAATTATGGAAGTCTGATTGATCTAAATCAGTGAGAGCCCCTTTTTTTAGAAAAGGGGCTTTTTCATATCAAATTGTCCTTGCAGGACAAAATTTCTCATATACAGAGTAGATTTGGGGCTTTAGCCTATAATGTAGATAGACCTGTATGTAAGTAACGGTTATACAATCTTTTTATATGCACAATGTTCATGATATATAATTATGGTATGATTGTAATGGTTTATGAAATACATACACATAAACAGGTTCGCACGGTGAACCTGGTGGAGGAAAAAACATGTTTCGATGGAAGAAAGAAAAAAAGAAAGAAGACCAGCTGACCATAAATGAACGAATGGAACGCGTTAAGCAAGGAGAGGTACCGGAGCATATTGCCATCATCATGGACGGGAATGGAAGATGGGCTAAAAAACGTGCATTACCACGAATTGCCGGCCACCATGAAGGAATGAAGACGGTTAGAAGGACAACCAAGCTAGCTAATGAGCTGGGTGTAAAAGTATTGACCGTATATGCTTTTTCCACAGAGAACTGGAAACGACCAAAGGATGAAGTCGATTATTTACTTCGGCTGCCTGAAGAGTTTCTCGGGACCTTTCTGCCAGAGCTGATTGAGGAGAATGTAAGGGTCCAAATAATGGGCGACCAAAAACGGCTGCCTTTGCATACGGTTAAGGCGGTTTCGACAGCGCTTGAAAAGACGAAGGATAATGATGGGCTTGTGCTGAATTTTGCCCTGAACTACGGAAGCCGTGCTGAAATTCTTGAAGGAATTAAGCAGGCTGCCAAGGATATAGAAGATGGGAAGCTTACAGCTGAAGATCTATCTGAGGACCGTTTTTCAAGCTACTTAATGACGAGCGGCATGAAGGATCCTGATCTTTTAATCCGTACAAGCGGAGAGATTCGGTTGAGCAATTTCATGCTCTGGCAGCTCGCATATACAGAATTTTATTTCACGGACGTACTATGGCCGGATTTTGATGCTGATCATTTCATTGATGCTTTGGAAGTATTTCAAGGACGTTCAAGAAGGTTTGGCGGAGTCTAATGTTGAAGGTGAGGATATAAGACATGAAACAAAGAATTATTACGGCAGTCATTGCAATGGCCTTGTTTTTGCCAATCTTAATCTATGGAAATCTGCCTTTTCTGTTCTTAATTTACGCGATGGCTACCATTGCGCTTTATGAACTGATTAAGATGAAGAAGCTCCCGTTGATGACGATATCTACCCTGTTGTCATTCCTGATGCTATGGGTATTGCTCATTCCGGATGAGTTTGATTCGTTCTTTTCGATGATTCAATATGACAAAATGGATTTATTCATTATTGGCGCATTCTTGCTGCTAATTGTCACGGTTATCTCCAAAAATGCTTTCACATATGATGATGCGGCATTTTTACTGCTGTCAGTACTATACATAGGAATTTCCTTTTATTATTTCTACCATACGAGAGCAGGAGAAGCAGGACTTGCGACAATCTTATTTGTACTCGTCACAATCTGGGTAACGGATTCAGGTGCTTATTTCGTCGGCCGTTCACTTGGAAAAAGGAAGCTTTGGCCTGAGATTAGCCCGAACAAAACGGTTGAAGGGTTCTTTGGCGGAATTACATGTGCGATAATTGCATCGATTTTGTTCTATTTCTTCAATGTATTGGATTACAATATAGGTAAGATGATTATTGTCGCGCTCTTGATTGCCGTTTTCGGCCAATTAGGCGACCTTGTGCAATCTGCTTATAAAAGACATTATGGTGTGAAGGATGCCGGCAATATATTGCCGGGTCATGGCGGAATATTGGACAGGTTTGACAGCTTGCTGTTTGTCCTGCCAATCCTGCACTTCTTCATCTTTTAACGATATTATAGGAGACATGCTGGGAGAGGATTAGTTTTGAAGAACATCAATTTGCTAGGCGCAACAGGTTCGATTGGCATGCAGACAATCGATATCATTCGAAATCACCCTGAAGAATTTAAACTAACGGCTGTATCAGGAGGGCGGAATATTGATGGTATTCGGGCAATTGTAAGAGAGTTCAAACCTGAATTGGTTTCCGTTCTCAACAAAGAGGATGCTGACCGTTTAAAGAGTGAGTTTCAGAATGTGATCATCATGCATGGAGATGAAGGGCTGATTGAGACAGCTGTGTACCATAAAGGCGATGTGGTCGTAAATGCTGTCATGGGCAGCATTGGATTAATTCCTACGATGAAAGCAATGGAAGCCGGCAAGACGATTGCCCTTGCAAACAAGGAAACTCTCGTCACAGCCGGCCATATCGTTATGGCGGCATCAGAAAAGTATGGGACACCCATTCTTCCAGTAGATAGTGAGCACTCGGCTATTTTCCAAGCGCTGCAAGGGGAGAAAAGCAAAAATATCGAACGATTGATTATCACGGCCTCTGGCGGAAGCTTCCGGGATAAGACACGCGATGAGCTGACGAATGTAACCGTTCGGGACGCACTTAACCATCCGAACTGGTCAATGGGCGCAAAGATTACCATTGATTCAGCTACCATGATGAATAAAGGGCTTGAGGTTATTGAAGCCCATTGGCTATTTAATCTGCCATATGAGCAAATTGATGTGCTGCTTCATCAGGAAAGCATCATTCATTCCATGGTAGAATTCCATGATTCAAGTGTTATTGCTCAACTGGGAACACCTGATATGAGAGTGCCGATTCAATATGCACTCACCTATCCGGACCGACTGCCGCTTGTTTCGGCAAAAAGGCTTAATCTGGCTGATGCAGCAGCCTTGCATTTCAAAAAGATGGACTTTGACCGCTTTCCTTGTTTACAATACGCTTATGAAGCTGGCAAAGCAGGCGGTACGATGCCAACGGTTTTAAATGCTGCAAATGAAGCAGCAGTTGGCCTATTCTTAGGAGGAAAGATTCCTTTCTTGACGATTGAAAGTCTGATTGAGCAAGCGATGAAGCGACATAAGCTAATAGAAAACCCAGGACTTGAAACCATTCAAGAGGTCGATCAAGACACTAGAACGTATATCGAGTCACTATATTAAAAGGATGGTCGATTAAGTGCAAACAATAATAGCGTTTATCCTCATATTTGGCGGATTGGTGTTTTTCCATGAATTGGGCCATTTAATCTTTGCCAAGAGGGCAGGAATTCTTTGCCGTGAATTTGCCATTGGTTTTGGTCCGAAAATATTTACGATTACAAAGAATGAAACCGTCTATACCATTCGTCTCCTTCCTCTCGGGGGTTATGTCCGGATGGCAGGAGAGGATGCTGAAGCGATTGAATTGAAGCCTGGACATCGCATAGGTATTTTATGCAATGAAAAGGATGAAGTCGATAAGATCATTGTCACTAATAAGGATAAGTATCCTGAGGCGAGAATGATTGAAGTAGAAGAGGCGGACCTTGATCATCAATTGATTATTCGCGGTTATGAAGAAGGGGAGGAAGACTCCCTTAAGACCTTTAAGGTTCATCCGAAGGCCATTATCGTAGAGGATGGACTGGAGCTGCAAATAGCCCCTTATGACAGGCAGTTCTCTTCTAAGACAGTCGGACAGCGGGCATTGGCCATATTTGCGGGTCCGATGATGAATTTTGTGTTAGCTGCTGTCATTTTCATGATTATCGGGATGATTCAAGGCGTTGTCGTCAATGATCCTGTTTTAGGTAAATTGACAGAGGATGGTCCAGCCATCACCTCAGGATTGAAAGAAGGAGATGTCGTCAAGTCCATTAATGGAGATGAGATGGGATCTTGGGAAGAAATCCAAAAAACAATCCAGAAAAACGCCAATAATGAATTAGATTTCATTGTTGAACGTGATGGGGCAACAGAGGAATTGACCGTCACTCCTAAATTAGTGGAGGATGCAGCCGGTAAACGCGGCATTATCGGGGTATATGCCCCAACCGAAAAATCATTTGTGAAAGCGGTGGGCCACGGGTTTACGGAAACGTATTTGTGGACGAAACAGATCTTCATTATACTTGGAGACTTAGTAACAGGCGGTTTTGATATTGATCAATTATCCGGTCCTGTTGGTATTTATGTATCAACCGAGGAAGTGGCTAAATCAGGTACGATTTATTTATTGAAATGGGCAGGTGTATTGAGCATTAATCTAGGGATTATGAACCTGCTCCCGCTTCCGGCTCTTGATGGAGGGCGATTGCTGTTCATTGCCATCGAAGCTGTTCGAGGAAAGCCAATCGATAAGCAGAAGGAAGGAATTGTCCATTTTATTGGATTTGCCCTCTTGATGCTCTTGATGATTGTGGTAACATGGAATGATATACAGCGCTTCTTCTTTTAAAAGAGAAATGTGACGGAGGAACAGCAGGCAGGCTGGATTCCTTCAGAGCTTCTTAATAAACAAATCTTGATAGGGGCTGCGTAAAAGCCCCTATCATCTATGTATGAAGCCCAATTGTGATTGATAGAAAGGTGAAATGATAATGAGACAAAGTATGACGATTATCCCTACTTTGAGAGAGGTGCCGTCTGATGCTGAAGTAAAAAGCCATCAGCTTTTACTTCGTGCTGGATTTATGCGTCAAACAGCCAGCGGAATTTATAGCTACCTTCCGCTTGGATTAAAGGTAATTCAAAATGTAGAAAAAATCATCCGTGAAGAGATGGAGCGAGCAGGAGCGGTAGAATTATTAATGCCGACCTTGCAGCAGGCTGAGCTGTGGCAGGAATCCGGCAGATGGAATTCCTACGGACCGGAGCTTATGCGCATGCATGACCGCCATAATCGTGAGTTTGCTCTTGGGCCGACACATGAGGAGGTCATTACAAGCCTTCTTCGCGATGAGGTTAAATCCTACAAGAAATTACCATTAACACTTTATCAGATTCAAACGAAATTCCGCGATGAAAAACGTCCTCGTTTCGGGTTGCTTCGCGGCAGAGAATTCATTATGAAGGACGCTTATTCCTTCCACTCAAGCCAAGAAAGCCTAGATGAGGTTTATGACCGCTTATTTACGGCATACTCCAATATCTTCAGTCGCTGCGGTTTGAATTTCCGTGCTGTCATTGCCGATTCTGGAGCAATGGGCGGTAAAGATACGCATGAGTTCATGGTTCTCTCAGAAATCGGTGAGGATACAATCGCGTATTCAGATACATCGACTTTCGCTGCCAACATCGAAATGGCGCCTGTTGTCAATACAGCCGTTAAAACTGGGGAAGCAGCAAAGGAATTAGAAAAAATCGAAACGCCAGATCAAAAAACGATTGAAGAAGTGTCCAGCTTCTTAAATGTACCGGCTGAGAAATGCATCAAAACATTGCTCTGGAAGGTTGATGACCAATTTGTTGTTGTATTGGTCAGAGGCGATCATGAATTGAATGATATTAAGCTCAAAAATATGTTCAATGCGGCAATCGTTGAACCGGCAACACCGGAAGAAACGAAAGAAATCCTTGGAGTCAGCTTCGGATCACTCGGGCCTGTCCACATGAAGACAAGCGATGTGAAGGTCGTGGCAGATGCAGCTGTTGAAATGATGGAAAATGCCGTATCCGGCGCCAATGAAGATGGATTCCATTATGTGAACGTCAATCCGGACCGCGATTTCCCATCCGTACAATATGAAGACTTGCGCTTCATTCAAGAGGGCGACCCTTCTCCAGATGGACAAGGAACCATTCAATTCGCAAAAGGGATTGAGGTTGGACATGTCTTCAAGCTTGGCACCCGTTATAGTGAATCCATGAACGGGATGATTCTTGATGAAAATGGACGTCAAAAGCCAATGATCATGGGCTGCTATGGAATTGGTGTATCCCGTACCGTTTCTGCCATTGCAGAACAATTCAATGATGATAAAGGCTTAATCTGGCCGGTAAATATTGCTCCATATCAAGTTCACCTGATTCCGGTGAATATGAAGGATGAAGCACAAAAGCAATTAGGTGAAGACTTATATGAACAGCTCTCTAGAGCGGGTTATGATGTGCTCATTGATGACCGCCCAGAGAGAGCGGGTGTTAAATTCGCTGATTCTGACCTAATTGGATTGCCGGTTCGTGTGACAGTCGGCAAGAAGGCATCTGAAGGCATTGTCGAAGTGAAGCTTAGAAAAAATGGCGAAAGCTTTGAGATTCCTGCAGGTGAATTACTTGAGCGTCTTAAGACCTTAATCGGCTGATAAAAAGCGATAATGATGGCTCTCCCTGGCAGGTCAGGGAGAGCCTATTCTTTCTTTTCAGGCTGTTGCCGATAATGGCGATAAAGTGAAACTTCCATCAGCGGGCATCTTCAAGCCCGCAGGTGGTTAGTAGAACCAATCGGGCACTTACGGACAGTTGAAGCCCGCCCTATATGCTTCTTGATTTCCTTATGGGTTTATAGGAAGGGGATATACTGTCCGTTAGTGCGGGATAAAGTGAAACTTCCATCAGCGGGCATCTTCAAGCCCGCAGGTGGTTAGTAGAACCAATCGGGCACTTACGGACAGTTGAAGCCCGCCCTATATGCTTCTTGATTTCCTTATGGTTAATAGGAGGAGGGATTACTGTCCGTTAGTGCGGGATAAAGTGAAACTTCCATCAGCGGGAGTTCTTCAAGCCCGTTTAGTGCGGGATAAATCGAACTGTATGGAAGATTGAATCTTTAAAGGACAGGCATTATCGAAAACAGACTTATGTTATAATGACTAGACGAGTATGAGAATGACTTTTGGGAGAGATTGATATGGAAGAGAATTCTCGCATGAAACAAGATAAATTCAGAACGCTTCTTCAACAGCTTCAGCTGACTGAAGATGCCGTCGTACAGCATTTTCATAACGCAGAAATTGAGAGAGTGGTCATAGAAAAGGTTGCCCGCAAATGGCATTTCTTCTTCAGCTTTGACCAAATCATTCCTTGCAGCGTATGGACACGCTTTACGACACAATTGATTCAATCCTTCTCACCAATCGCTTCTGTAGGGTATTCTGTAACGGTAAGAAATCCCTTGCCGTCAAAGGAATTAATTATAGAATATTGGAAGAATTGTATAGGAGAAATAGATGGCATCTCACCTGCAATCCTAGAGCTTCTTCATGGCCAAAGTCCTTCGGTTGAGGGGAATAAAATCATTATTAAGGCAAGGAATGAAGCAGAGGCAGGACAGCTGAAAAGAAAGTATGCCGGATTGATATCAGATGTGTATCAAGGCTTCGGCTTCCCGCCCCTTCAGCTGGATGCGGTTGTTGATTCCTCCATTTTCAGTGATGAGATGGAAATCTTCAGGAAGAAAAAGCAAGAAGAGGACGAAGCGAAAGCAATGCAGGCCGTTCAAGAGATGCGAAAAGCGGCTGAATCGAAGGATGATGCCCCAATTGATGATGGACCGCTTGTCATTGGGTATAAGATTAAGCCTGATGCGGATTTCAAGGCAATCGATGAGATTGTGGAGGAAGAACGCCGCATTGCCATTGAAGGATATGTATTTGATGCAGAGACTCGTGAATTAAAGAGCGGACGGACACTGCTTACCTTCAAGATTACCGATTATACAAACAGTATCCTTGTAAAGGTGTTCTCTCGTGATAAAGAGGATGCTGTTCAATTGGCACGCGTGAAAAAAGGCATGTGGATGAGGGTGCAAGGAAGTGTGCAAAATGACACCTTCGTTCGTGACTTAGTCATGATTGCCAATGATATTAATGAAATCGCCGGCAAACAGCGTGTTGACCAAGCACCTGAGGGAGAAAAGCGTGTTGAGCTTCACCTTCATACACCGATGAGTCAAATGGATGCCGTTACTCCTGTCTCAGCCCTTGTTGCACAGGCAGCGAAATGGGGTCATCCGGCGGTTGCCGTCACCGATCATGCCGTTGCTCAGTCCTTCCCTGAGGCTTATTCAGCCGGTAAGAAGAACGGAATCAAGATTCTGTACGGGGTTGAGGTTAACTTGATTGATGATGGTGTGCCGATTGCCTATAACCCGCAGGATCTCGTATTAGAGGACAGCACCTATGTCGTTTTTGACGTTGAAACGACAGGTTTATCGGCCATTTATGACACAATCATTGAGCTTGCTGCTGTTAAGATGAAAAACGGAGAAATCATTGACCGTTTTGAGTCATTTGCCAACCCGCACCATAAGCTGTCTTCAACGACCATTAATTTAACGGGCATTACGGACGATCTTGTTGAAAATGCTCCAGAGGTCGATGAGGTACTGACAAAATTCAAGGATTGGGCCGGAGACAGCATTTTTGTTGCCCATAACGCAAGCTTTGATATGGGCTTCTTGAACATGGGCTATAAGAAGCTGAATTTCGGCAAAGCCGAAAATCCGGTTATTGACACGCTTGAATTAGCACGTTTCCTCTATCCGGATATGAAGAACCACCGCTTGAACAATTTGGCGAAGAAATTCGATGTCGAGCTCGTTCAGCATCACCGTGCCATCTATGATGCTGAAACGACCGGACATTTGCTCATGAAAATGCTGAAGGATGCTAATGAGAAAGGCATCGTTAACCATAATCAGCTGAATGACAATATGGGGAAAGGCAAGGCCTTCCAGCGGGCAAGACCATACCATTGCACCTTGCTTGCGCAAACCCAGGAGGGCTTGAAGAATTTATTCAAGCTTGTCTCCATCGCTCATTTGAATTATTTCTATCGTGTGCCGCGTCTGCCTAGGTCTATCCTGACGAAATACCGGGAAGGCATCCTAGTCGGTTCAGGCTGTGACCGCGGTGAAGTGTTTGAGAACATGATGCAGAAATCCTTTGAAGAGGCAGAGGAAGCAGCTGAGTTTTATGATTATCTTGAGGTACATCCGAAGGAGGTCTATGCGCCTCTGATTGAAATGGAGCTTGTGCGTAATGATAAAGCACTTGAATCCATCATTGCGAATATCGTGAAAATCGGCGAAAGACAAAATAAACCGGTTGTGGCGACGGGTAATGTTCATTATTTAAACCCGAACGATAAGATCTACCGCAAGATTTTGATTAACTCGCAGGGTGGTGCCAATCCGTTGAACCGCCATTCCTTGCCGGATGTTCATTTCCGCACGACAGATGAAATGCTCCGCGCGTTCTCTTTCCTTGGTGAGGAAAAAGCAAAGGAAATCGTTGTCTCCAATACACATAAGGTCGCAGATATGATTGAAGAGATCAAGCCAATCAAGGATGACTTATATACACCGAAGATTGAAGGAGCGGATGAAGAAATTCGTTCCATGAGTTATGGCAGGGCAAGAATGATTTATGGGGAGAACCTGCCGGAAATTGTTGAAGCACGACTTGAGAAAGAATTGAAGAGTATCATCGGCCATGGGTTCGCCGTTATTTATTTGATTTCGCATAAGCTTGTTAAGAAGTCGCTTGATGATGGATACCTCGTTGGTTCCCGTGGTTCAGTCGGGTCTTCCTTTGTTGCGACAATGACAGAGATCACCGAGGTAAATCCGCTTCCGCCGCATTATGTATGTCCGAAATGCAAGCAATCGGAATTCTTTAATGACGGTTCCGTCGGCTCTGGATTTGACCTTCCTGATAAGGAATGTCCGGATTGCCATGTGCCGTACATTAAAGATGGACATGACATTCCGTTTGAAACATTCCTAGGGTTTAAAGGAGATAAGGTACCAGATATTGACTTGAACTTCTCAGGTGAATATCAGCCGCAGGCCCACAATTATACGAAGGTATTGTTCGGGGAAGATTATGTGTACCGTGCGGGAACAATCGGTACGGTCGCAGAGAAAACAGCCTATGGCTATGTCCGCGGTTACGCTAATGATAATAATCTTCATCTTCGTTCAGCTGAGACGGATCGTTTAGTCAGCGGCTGTACAGGTGTTAAGCGGACAACTGGTCAGCACCCGGGCGGGATTATCGTTGTACCTGATTATATGGACATCTATGATTTCACCCCTATTCAATACCCGGCGGATGATAGTGATTCAGAGTGGAGAACGACCCACTTTGATTTCCACTCCATCCACGATAATATTTTGAAGCTGGATATACTGGGACACGATGACCCGACCGTTATCCGGATGCTTCAGGATTTAAGCGGCATCGATCCAAAGACGATTCCAACGGATGATCCGGAAGTCATGAAGATCTTCAGCTCGCCGGAGGTGCTCGGTGTCACGGAAGAGCAAATTAATTGTAAGACCGGTACGCTCGGCGTTCCTGAATTCGGGACACGATTCGTCCGCCAAATGCTTGAGGATACAAAACCAACTACATTTGCGGAGCTTGTTCAGATTTCCGGTCTATCCCATGGAACAGATGTATGGCTAGGCAATGCCCAGGAGCTCATTCAGGAGAATATTTGTAACCTGAGCGAGGTTATCGGCTGCCGTGATGACATTATGGTCTACTTGATCTACCAAGGGCTGGAGCCATCCCTTGCCTTCAAGATTATGGAGTCCGTTCGTAAGGGGAAAGGACTGACAGAGGATATGGAAGAAGAAATGCTTAAGAACAAAGTTCCGGCTTGGTATATTGGGTCCTGTAAAAAGATTAAATACATGTTCCCGAAAGCCCATGCCGCGGCCTATGTCCTTATGGCGGTTCGGATTGCCTATTTCAAAGTCCATCATCCGCTTCTCTACTATGCGGCATACTTTACAGTCAGGGCGGAGGATTTCGATATTGATGCCATGGTGAAGGGATCTCAAATGATTCGTTCCCGTATCGATGAGATCAACCAAAAGGGTCTTGATGCGAGCACGAAGGAGAAGAACTTGATGACGGTGCTTGAGATAGCCTTGGAGATGTGTGAGCGCGGATTCAGCTTCCAGAAGGTAGATTTGTACCGCTCAAGCGCAACAGAATTTATCATTGACGGGAATACGCTGATCCCGCCGTTTAATTCGATACCAGGACTTGGTACGAATGCTGCCTATAATATTGTGAAAGCTAGAGAAACAGGCGAATTCTTATCCAAGGAAGACTTGCAGCAAAGAGGTAAGGTATCAAAAACTATCTTAGAATACTTGGATAATCATGGATGCCTTGAAAATATGCCAGATCAAAACCAGCTATCCTTGTTCTAGGAAAGGCACGGTTATTTGCAAATTCGATAACTTTATGTTATATTCAAGTAAGAATTACTGCTGATACGTATGTGCTAAAGAGTGGGGAAACCCACTCTTTCGTTTGTATTAGGATGATATTCAGTCGCATACATAGGCCGTAAAGGAGTGAAGGTATGAGCAAGAAAGTAACAGAGATCGTCGAGGAGATGGCTGCCCCGATCCTTGAAGAGTTAAACCTCGAGCTCGTGGAAGTTGAATATGTTAAAGAGGGCAGAAATTGGTTCCTTAGAGTGTATATCGATAAGGACGGAGGCGTGGATATTGAGGAATGCGGCCTCGTTTCTGAGAAGCTGAGTGAACAGCTGGATGAAAAGGACCCTATTTCCAATAATTATTTCCTAGAGGTTTCTTCACCAGGGGCAGAGCGTCCTTTGAAGAAAGACCAGGATTATATAAAGGCAATCGGCAAGAATGTCCATGTCAAAACGTATGAGCCGATTGACAATGAGAAAGAGTTTGAAGGCACCCTGAAGGATTTTGACGGTTCTCAGGTTACGCTTGAAATCAAAATTAAAACACGTAAAAAGGAACTTGTCATTCCCTATGATAAGATTGCAAAGGCAAGACTTGCCGTCAGCTTTTCATAAGGGGTAGATTTTAGGAGGGGATTAGTAAGATGAGTAATGAATTACTCGATGCACTGACCATTTTAGAAAAGGAAAAAGGCATTTCAAGAGATGTTCTTGTAGAAGCCATTGAAGCTGCTCTTGTATCAGCATACAAAAGAAACTTTAATCAAGCGCAAAACGTTCGCGTGGATTTCAATTTAATGAATGGATCCATGAGAGTGTTTGCTCGTAAAGAAATTGTGGATGAAGTATTTGACTCCCGTCTTGAAATTTCCCTTGATGAGGCTAAAGGCATCAATCCAAACTATGAGCTTGAAGATGTAGTCGAACTTGAGGTTACGCCAAAGAACTTTGGCCGCATCGCAGCACAAACAGCTAAACAGGTCGTCACACAGCGTGTCCGTGAAGCTGAAAGAGGAATCGTCTATAACGAATTCATTGATCGTGAAGAGGATATCATGACAGGCATTGTCCAACGTCGTGATTCTAAATATATTTATGTGGCTCTTGGCAAAACGGAGGCTTTGCTACCAGCAAATGAGCAAATGCCAAACGAAAGCTACCAGCCGCACGAGCGCTACAAAGTATTCCTGACTAAGGTGGAGAAAACATCTAAAGGGCCGCAAATCTTTGTATCCCGTACACACCCAGGATTATTAAAGCGCTTGTTTGAGCTTGAAGTGCCTGAGATTTTCGATGGTACGGTTGAAATCAAATCTGTTGCACGTGAAGCGGGTGACCGTTCTAAGATCTCCGTGTATTCTGATAATCCAGAAGTTGACCCGGTCGGTGCATGTGTTGGTCCAAAAGGGCAGCGTGTCCAAGCGATCGTCAACGAATTAAAAGGCGAGAAAATCGATATTGTTAAATGGTCTGAAGATCCTGTCGTATTCGTTGCGAATGCACTTAGCCCTTCTAAGGTGCTTGAGGTCATCGTGAATGAAGAGGAAAAAGCTACTACAGTTATCGTACCAGACTATCAATTATCACTCGCTATCGGAAAACGCGGTCAAAATGCCCGCCTTGCTGCGAAGCTGACAGGCTGGAAGATTGACATCAAGAGTGAAACAGATGCGCGTGAAGCAGGTATCTACCCTGTCGTGCGTGACAATGAAGAAGAAGAAATGGAATTCACCGGGTTCACATTTGGACTCGATGACGATAGTGAAGAGTAAAAAGTATTGGTGAGGTGATGATGGTGAACAACCGTAAAAAGATACCATTAAGGAAATGTATCGGCACCGGTGAAATGAAGCCAAAGAAAGAAATGATCCGGATTGTTCGTTCCAAGGAAGGAGAGGTATCAATTGATCCAACCGGGAAGAAATCCGGCCGTGGAGCCTATTTGAGCCTTTCTGAGGAAGCCATTAACGCTGCCAAAAAGAAAAACAGCCTGTCAAATCATTTAGATGCTGACGTGCCTGCTTCCATTTATGATGAACTATTGGAACTGGCGGCTAAGGAGAAAAAATGACGACAATGAACAAGAAGTGGATGTCCCTTTTGGGACTCGCATATCGAGCGAGAAAAGTTATTTCCGGGGAAGAATTGGTCATAAAGGAAATTCGTTCCAATCGGGCGAAATTGGTTTTATTATCAATGGATGCTTCTGTTAATACGGAAAAGAAAATCACCGACAAATGTCATTTTTACGGAGTGCCGCTTCGAAAGGTCCAAGATCGTTCCATGCTTGGAGAAGCAATTGGAAAAGAAGCGAGAGTGGTCGTCTCCGTACAAGATGAGGGATTTGCACAGAAATTAAACTCCTTGCTCGATTAACTAATTCGGGGGTGAAGGAATGGGTAAAGTACGTGTATATGAATATGCGAAGAAGAACAATGTGTCTAGTAAAGTAGTGATTAATAAACTGAAGGATATGGGGATTGAGGTCTCGAATCACATGACGGCCTTGGAAGATAATGCAGTTGAAAGGCTTGAAAAGCTGTTCAATCCTGCATCATCAAAGTCCCAGTCTTCTCCAGCTGCTCAAACTAGAGACAATCAACACCAGAACCAAAACCGAGTGAATCAAAACGGGCAGCAAAAAAAGCCGCAGACAAATCGAAGCGGCCAAGCAAATACCAGACCTGCAGCGAGTGCAGCACAAGGTCAAAGGCAAAACCAATCTGGGGGAAGAAACAACCAGAATTCAACAAATAATAATAATACAAAGAATAAACCGGCAACTAAGGGTAATGAAGGGAAAAAAAGCGTGCAAGATAATCAAAGAAGAGGAAACTTCAAAAATAACAGAAATAATAAAAATAAACGTGGCAATCAACGTCACCAAAATAAATCACAGCATCAGCCAACTCCAAGGAAAGAACGTGAATTACCAGAAAAAATCACGTTTACAGAATCACTTTCTGTCCTTGAACTAAGTAAAAAAATTCACCGTGAGCCGAGTGAAATCATCAAGAAATTATTCATGCTTGGTGTAATGGCAACCATTAACCAAGAACTGGATAAGGACGCGATTGAATTAATCTGTGCAGACTACGGTGTAGAAGTAGAAGAAATCATCAAAGTCGATGTTACTGACCTTGAAGCGGTCATTGCAGACGATGAAAATCCAGAAGAAAATACGGTGGAACGCCCAGCAGTCGTTACGATTATGGGACACGTTGACCATGGGAAAACAACCTTGCTTGATGCCATCCGTAATACAAAGGTAACGGAAGGCGAAGCAGGCGGTATTACCCAGCATATTGGTGCCTACCAAGTAGAAGTAGACGGCAAGAAGATTACCTTCCTTGATACACCAGGACACGCCGCCTTTACTACGATGCGTGCACGTGGTGCTCAAGTAACAGATATCACGATTATTGTCGTTGCAGCAGACGATGGTGTTATGCCGCAAACGATTGAAGCAATCAACCATGCAAAAGCTGCAGAAGTGCCAATCATCGTTGCTGTCAATAAAATGGATAAAGAAGGTGCCAACCCTGATCGCGTGAAACAGGAATTGGTGGAAAATGGCCTAGTACCAGAAGAGTGGGGCGGGGATACTATCTTTGTTCCGATGTCTGCTAAAAAAGGCGAAGGAATCGATCAATTGCTTGAAATGATCTTGCTTGTCAGCGAGGTAAATGAATATAAAGCCAATCCTAATCGTAAAGCAATCGGTACCGTTATTGAAGCAGAGCTTGATAAAGGCCGCGGTTCAGTAGCGACACTGTTGGTGCAAAATGGAACACTTCGCGTTGGTGATCCAATCGTTGTCGGCGATACGTTCGGTAAAGTACGTGCAATGGTCAATGATTTAGGCCGCCGTGTGAAAGAAGCCGGCCCATCTACTCCAATTGAAATCACTGGATTGAACGAAGTGCCGCAAGCAGGCGACCGCTTTGTTGTCTTTAGTGATGAGAAGACTGCTCGTCAAGTCGGGGAAGCTCGTGCACAGAAACAATTGCTTGCTTCTCGTAATGAAAGCTCCCGCGTGACGCTTGAAAACTTGTTTGACCAGCTTAAACAAGGGGAAGTTAAAGAAATTAACATCATCGTTAAAGGTGACGTACAAGGCTCTGTTGAGGCTGTAGCCGCTTCTCTTCAAAAGATTGAAGTAGAAGGCGTGAAAGTGAAAATCATCCATGCTGGTGTAGGGGCGATCACTGAATCTGATATCATCCTTGCAGCTGCATCCAATGCGATTGTCATCGGATTTAACGTTAGACCTGATGCTAACGCAAAACGCGCTGCTGAATCTGAAAAAGTGGACGTACGTCTTCACCGTATTATCTATAAAGCGATTGAAGAGATTGAAGCTGCGATGAAAGGGATGCTTGACCCTGAATATGAAGAAAAAGTCATCGGGCAAGCAGAGGTTCGCCAAACGATTAAAATCTCTAAAGTCGGTACGATTGCCGGAAGCTATGTGACTGACGGTAAAATCACGCGTAACAGCGGAATCCGCCTTATTCGTGAAGGAATCGTTATCTTTGAAGGAGAGCTAGATACGCTTAAACGCTTTAAAGATGATGTGAAAGAAGTCGCTCAAGGCTATGAGTGCGGTATCACAATCAAGAACTTCAATGACATTAAAGAAGGCGACGTTATTGAAGCCTATGTCATGGAGGAAATCAAACGAGCATGATTGGCGCCGCAGAATGTGAATGTCTGATTCCTGATGTGCATTCATTAAAGGAAAAGAGAGCAGTTCTGCAAAGGGTCATCCCCCGTTTGAAACAAAAATTCAACGCTTCTGTTGCAGAAGTGGACTTTCAGGATACATGGCAGCGAACGGTGATCGCCATCGTCGTTGTCTCCTCCTCTAAGGTCTCTACGGAAAGGGAATTACAAAGAGCTATTGCTTATTTGGATTCTTTCCCGGAAATCGAACGTACAGTTACATCAATAGAATGGTTTTAAAAGAGGTGAAAATATGAGCCTTAGATCGACCCGTGTTGGGGAACAAATGAAAAAAGAACTTAGCGATATCCTTGGTCGTAAGCTAAAAGACCCGAGGGTAGGATTTGTGACGGTCACTGATGTTGAAGTATCAGGCGATCTTCAGCAGGCAAAAGTGTATATCTCTGTTTTGGGAGACGCTGAAAAGAGAGAGGATACGCTTAAAGGCCTTGAGAAAGCAAAGGGATTCATCCGCTCCGAGCTTGGACAGCGTATTCGTCTGCGCAAGACGCCGGAATTGCTGTTTGAATTCGATGAATCCATCGATTATGGAAATCGAATCGAAAGCCTTCTCCACCAAATTCATAAAGAAGAGAAGAATGAGGAAGAGTAGGATAGACATTTATGTCTATCCCTTTTCTGTGTGAGCGAAATTTTTTATGGAAATGATGTGATGAAGTGAGTGAATTAAATGGAATTCTCATTTTGAATAAGCCGGCAGGAGCGACCTCCCACGATTGCATTATTAAGGTGAGGAAGATTCTCAAAATGAAAAAGGTCGGACATACAGGGACCCTTGATCCCGATGTGACAGGTGTTCTGCCAATCTGCCTCGGAAAGGCTACACGGGTTGCAGAGTATATTACCGATGCCGGAAAGGAATACATAGGGGAAGTAACGCTTGGCTGGTCTACAACAACGGAGGATGCCTCAGGCGACATTGTCAGCGAGAAGAAAGTGGACAGGGTGATTAAGCGTGAAGAGATTCTAGCCATTTTCGACTCCTTGACAGGGGAAATTACGCAGACACCCCCCATCTATTCAGCGGTGAAGGTGAATGGAAAACGATTGTATGAGTATGCGTTAAAAGGCCAGGAGGTAGAGATCCCATCAAGAAAGGTGCGAATCTATGAGATAGAGCTTCTTGATGACAGAGATGTGTTCGAAGGGGACTCCATCTCGTTCAAATTCCGTGTCGCTTGCGGAAAAGGAACGTATATCCGAACCTTATCCTGCATGATTGGTGAACAATTAGGCTTTCCCGCACATATGTCTAAATTAGTCCGTTCGAGGTCGGCGCGCTTCACACTGGAGGATGCCATCAGCTTAGAGCGCTTGAGCGAACTAGCAGAAAATGGGGAAGTCCAGAGCGTTTTAAGACCTATTGAAGAAGGAATCGTGGACCTGCCAAGGCTTCAGGTGTCTCCAGACATTGCCTCAAGGGTTCAAAATGGCGCTGTTCTGTCTGAACGCGATCTCCTGGCAGGGGAAATACAAAGTCCTTTTGCGGTTTTGAATGAACAGGAAAAACTCTTGGCTGTCTATCAGCATCATCCGGAGAAGAAAGGGTTATGCAAACCTGTTAAAGTTATACCAAATGTATAGTAAACTATTGGTGGAGACTAGATAAAAGGGGAATCATTATGCAAATAATCAAGATTCATCATCCCCATACATTTAAAGGGGATGAATTTCCCCCGTTAGCCATTGCCCTTGGCTATTTTGACGGTGTTCACACAGGGCACCGCCAAGTCATACAAACGGCTATAGAAGCGGGAAAGGAAAAAGGACTTCAGACGGCTGTCATGACTTTTGACCCTCATCCGTCCGTTATATTAAATAAGGAAGTCAAGCATGTCAGACAGTTAACGCCCATGAATGAGAAAGTGGCTCTCATCGAGCAAATGGGGATTGATTATTTATTTATCGTTCATTTTACGAAGGAATTTGCAAGCCTGAGTCCGGAGGCTTTCGTGAAGGAATATTTAATTTCCTTGAATGTGAAGCATATCGTGGCTGGATTTGACTATACGTATGGGCATCGCGGCAAAGGGACAATGGAAGACCTCCCAATGTATACACATGGACAAATCGCTCAGACGATTGTTTCCAAGCAGGAGCTTGACTCCGAGAAAATAAGCTCAACAAGAATACGCAAGGAGCTTATAAGCGGGAATGTGGAAGAGACGGCACGCCTCTTGGGAAGACCATTCAATGTGAAGGGACAGGTGGTTGACGGGGAGAAGAGAGGGCGTCTGCTCGGCTTTCCGACAGCCAATGTGGAAGTCGACCCTGATTATTATTTGCCTGGTGTGGGTGTGTATTGTGTACGAATGCTCGTAAAAGGAGCATGGCATAATGGCATTTGTAATGTAGGGTACAAGCCGACCTTCCACTCTGAGAAAGAGGAGATTCCGACCGTTGAGGTCCATCTATTAGATTTTGAGGATCATATATATGGTGAGGAAGTCACTGTTAAATGGTGTACACGAATTCGTGATGAGAAGAAGTTTGAAGGTCTCGATGCCCTCATTGCCCAGCTGGAGCAGGATAAAAGGTTTGCAGCTGAATATTTCGAAAACTTTTAAGCACTTGCTTTTTCAAGCAGATAGTAGTATTCTAGTAAACGTATCAAATGAACCTTTCCTTGGCAGTGCGCATCACCAACGCCCGCTCAGGAACAGGGGATTGAAAAATTAGGAGGTGAATTAGGATGGCATTAACGCAAGAGCGTAAAAATCAGATCATCAATGAGTACAAAACTCATGAGAGCGACACTGGGTCTCCAGAAGTTCAGATCGCTGTCCTTACTGAACAAATCAACACTTTAAACGAACACTTACGCACACACAAGAAAGATCACCACTCTCGTCGTGGCCTTTTGAAAATGGTAGGTAAACGTCGTAACTTACTTACTTATTTGCGTAACAAAGACGTTACTCGTTATCGCGAATTAATCAACAAGCTTGGTTTACGTCGATAATCTACTCAGAAAAAGCGGGATTTATCCCGCTTTTTTGTTATACATAGAGGGTAATGAACCACTTTGTGGACACTTTAGCTTTTTAAACTGGGCAACAATAGAGTATACTAATAGTAATTTGGTGTTAAAATCCCACTTTTGTCTGTCAAGGACAAGATATTAGGATAAATTATGCAAGCTTAACGCAGTAGAGAGGAGTAATAGAAGAAATGGAGCAAACAAAACGCACATTTTCTTTAGATTGGGCAGGCCGTCCATTGACGGTTGAAATTGGCCAATTAGCAAAGCAGGCTAATGGCGCTGCCTTAATTCGATATGGCGACTCGGCAGTATTAAGTACAGCCGTAGCGTCAAAAGAACCAAAAAATATTGATTTCTTCCCATTAACAGTAAGTTATGAAGAGAAATTATATGCAGTAGGGAAAATCCCGGGAGGATTTATTAAACGAGAGGGCAGACCAAGTGAAAAGGCTGTTTTAACAAGCCGCTTGATTGACCGCCCGATTCGCCCTTTATTCGCAGATGGATTCAGAAATGACGTCCAGGTTGTCAGCATGGTCTTATCTGTCGATCAAGACTGTCCGACTGAGATGGCCGCTATGTTTGGTTCTTCTCTTGCTTTATGTGTATCAGACATTCCGTTTGAAGGTCCGATTGCAGGAGTCATTGTCGGCCGAGTAGATGGCAAATTCGTTATTAACCCAACGATTGAACAGCTTGATAAGAGCGATATTCACCTGACTGTTGCAGGAACGATGGATGCTATTAACATGGTTGAAGCCGGCGCAGATGAAGTTCCGGAAGAAACGATGCTAGAGGCGATTATGTTCGGACATGAAGAAATCAAGAAATTGATTAAATTCCAACAGGAAATCGTTGAGGCAGTCGGTAAAGAAAAACGTGAAATCGTCCTTTATGAATTAGATGCTGCATTGGTTGATGAAGTCAAAGGCATGTGTCTAGAGGAGATGAACGGTGCCGTTCAGGTACAGGAAAAACATGCACGTGAGGATGCTATTTCCGCTGTGAAAGATAAGGTCCTTGCTGTATTTGAAGAAAGAGAAGCAGATGAGGATACGCTGAAACAAGTAAAAGAAATCCTCAGTAAATTAGTAAAAGATGAAGTTCGCCGTTTAATTACGGAAGAAAAGGTTCGTCCAGACGGAAGAAATCCAGAAGAGATTCGTCCGCTATCATCTGAAGTCGGCCTCCTGCCTCGTACACATGGTTCAGGTCTCTTCACACGCGGACAAACACAGGCGCTTTCCATCGCAACGCTTGGTGCTCTTGGAGACGTTCAAATTCTTGATGGCTTAGGCTTAGAAGAATCCAAACGATTCATGCATCATTATAACTTCCCGCATTTCTCTGTCGGTGAAACTGGACCAATCAGAGGACCAGGCAGACGGGAAATTGGTCATGGTGCATTGGGAGAAAGAGCTCTGGAGCCGGTTATTCCTAATGAAAATGATTTCCCGTATACCATTCGTCTTGTATCTGAGGTACTTGAATCTAATGGTTCTACATCACAAGCAAGTATTTGTGCGAGTACGCTTGCCCTTATGGACGCAGGTGTACCGATTAAAGCACCGGTTGCCGGTATTGCAATGGGCCTTGTTAAACAAGGTGAGCATTATACCGTCCTATCTGATATTCAAGGTATGGAAGACCATCTCGGCGACATGGACTTTAAAGTGGCTGGAACGAAAAAAGGTGTTACAGCCTTACAAATGGATATTAAGATTGCTGGACTTACCCGTGAGATCCTCGAAGAAGCTCTCATGCAGGCTCAAAAAGGACGCAACCATATTCTTGAACATTTAATGGGTACACTTGACCAGCCGCGTAATCAGCTTTCCCAATATGCTCCGAAGATCTTGACTATGACAATCAAGCCGGATAAAATCCGCGATGTCATTGGACCAAGCGGTAAGCAAATCAACAAAATTATCGAAGAAACTGGCGTTAAGATTGATATCGAGCAGGATGGTACAGTCTATATCGCTTCTACCGACCAAGAGATGAATGAGAAAGCGAAGAGCATCATTGAAGATATCGTGCGTGAGGTAGAAGTTGGCCAAATGTATTTAGGTACCGTCAAGCGCATTGAGAAATTCGGCTGCTTCGTTGAAATCTTTAAAGGAAAAGATGGTCTTGTTCATATTTCTGAACTAGCTGAAGAACGTGTCGGCAAAGTAGAGGATGTCGTGAAGATTGGCGACGAAATTCTTGTTAAAGTTACAGAAATCGATCGACAAGGCAGAGTAAATCTTTCAAGAAAAGCAGTATTGAAAGAGCAAAAAGAAAAAGCAGAACAGCAGTAAATGCAATTGACGGCTAGGAGACATATGTTTCCTAGCCTTTTCATTCATCCTATGAAAGTGAATAGCTGCTTATACGCATTCTATAGAGACTGACTAACAATATCGCTGCCAAGCTATTCTCCCGCATAGAAAGTTCTAACATGTCCACCTCCCTCATACATTTTCCTTATAGGGGGGAGAACGTGTTGAATAAAAAATTGTCGCAATTTCTTGCAATATGTGCCATTGGCAGTTTATCATGGGTGTTGGTGCAAAATTCATGGACAGAAAGCTATCTGACAGGAATGAAAAAAGAATCATCTGTCCCTGCAGCTGCTGTTCAAGACCGTTTGCATGAAGAAATCCAGCAGGCTGCAGAGAAATATAGCGAAAAGCCAGTGGATGCTGTTGTCGATCGCGTTTGGAAAAAGACACCCGGGTATAATGGAATAGAGATAGATGTTGATAAATCCTATAAAAAAATGAAAGCAAAGGGTAAATTCAAGGAGAATATGCTTGTCTTCAAAGAAATAGCCCCCTCTGTTCATTTACAGGATTTGCCGCCATCACCGATTTACAGAGCAAACCCTAATAAATCTTCCGTTTCTTTTATTATCAATGTGGCATGGGGGAACGAATACATAGACTCAATGTTAGACACATTAAAAAAGCATCATATTAAGGCAACATTTTCCCTTGAAGGACGATGGGTCAAGAATAACCCGGAAATGGCTAGAGCCATTGCGAAAGAAGGTCATGAGCTTGGCAATCATTCCTATACACATCCTGATATGCAAAGGCTCTCCATGCAAGCTGCGGTGAAGGAAATCGTGGATACGAACAAGGTCATCGAGGAGGTCACAGGGACCAAGCCGGCATTGTTTGGACCGCCGAGCGGAAGCTTTAACGATACGACTGTCAAAGCTGCAGCAAGTGTGGGAATGGAAACCATTCTTTGGACAGTGGATACGGTGGATTGGAGAAAACCGACACCTGAGGCCTTAATCAACAGGGTAGTTCCCAAGCTTCATAACGGAGCTCTAGTACTGATGCATCCGACTGACTCGACAGCAAAATCACTCGAGACATTAATCACATCTATTGAGAAAACCTATGTGATCGTTCCTGTCGGAGAGGCACTTTTGGAGGATAGAATCAGACGATAAGGGTGTTTCTTGATGATTGGGTAAATATTCTCTTATTTAGGGTGGAATGTTTATACATAATGGGTATGTTTATAAGAAGAGCAACATGAATAGGAGGAAGAATCGTTGATAACTAAATATACATGTCAAAATGGCGTTCGCGTAGTATTAGAACCCATCCCGACAGTTCGCTCAGTAGCGATTGGAATATGGATTAAAACGGGCTCACGAAACGAAGGCCCGATTAATAATGGTATTTCCCATTTCTTGGAGCATATGTTTTTCAAGGGGACAACTACACGTACAGCGAAAGAAATTGCTGAATCATTTGATCGTATCGGCGGGCAAGTCAATGCCTTCACATCCAAGGAATACACATGCTATTATGCGAAGGTGCTCGATGACCATGCTGACTACGCACTTGATGTGCTTGGCGATATGTTTTTCAACTCTACCTTCGCTAAAGAAGAACTGAAAAAAGAAAAGAATGTCGTATGTGAAGAAATCAAAATGTATGAAGATACACCAGATGACATCGTGCATGATTTATTGAGTCAAGCTGTTTTTGAGAAGCATCCGCTAGGGTATCCGATACTCGGAACAGAAGAAGTGCTTGATACGATTACGACAGATACATTAAAGCAATATGTTTACGATCACTATACCCCTGATAAGGTTGTCATATCAGTTGCCGGTAATGTAACGGAGGCTTTCGTCAAACAGGTAGAAGCCCTGTTTGGACATTATGAAGGCGGAAAGGCAAGACCGGAGCTTGAGAAGCCGTCCTTCCATGCGAATAAGCTCGTCCGTAAGAAAGATACGGAACAATCACATCTTTGTCTAGGCTATAATGGCTATGATGTTGGCCATGAGAATATCTACAGCCTCATAATCTTAAATAATGTACTCGGGGGCTCTATGAGCAGCCGTCTCTTCCAAAGTGTGCGAGAAGAGCGCGGACTTGCCTACAGCGTATACTCTTATCATACTTCGTACCAGGATAATGGTCTTGTGGTCGTATACGGCGGAACAGGAGCGAATCAGGTGAAGGAGCTGTTCACCACCATTCAATCTACATTGGATGTTCTCTCAAACGAAGGCATTACAGCAAAAGAATTAGAGAACTCTAAAGAGCAGCTTAAAGGCAGCTTAATGCTAAGCCTTGAAAGCACGAACAGCAGAATGAGCCGTAATGGCAAAAATGAATTATTATTGGGTCGTCACCGCTCGCTCGATGATATCATTGAATTAATCGACAAGGTTACAATCGACAGTGTAGATCAATGTATTAATGATGTGTTCAAGGGTCCTTATGCGGCAGCTCTCATTGGTCCGCAGGATACATGGAATTTATAATCTGAAATATCAGCAGGCGCTGCAGGCTTTCATAAAGCCGTGCTGCCTGCTTTTTTTGTGCTTGTCTAACGTTTCCCCTGGATAAGGAAAAAAACCTTCTAAACAGGCTTGAACGCCATATAGATAGTTATATAGATCATCTGGCAGAAAGAAGGGAAAGCATGAAGCTGAGTGAATTAAGCGGGAAAGAAATCGTGGATGTGAAGCGCGCTGAAAGATTGGGTGTTTTAGGGCAGACTGATCTTGAAATTAATGAATTAACGGGCCAGATAACGGCTTTAATTATCCCCTCTGGCAAATGGTTTGGTTTCCGTAAGCAGGGCAATGAGGTGAGGGTGCCGTGGTCGCATATCCAAAAGATTGGCACAGATATGATTATCATTGATATTCCGTCAAATGGAGAATTTCAAGGAGAATAGAATGCAGCAGCCGAAAAAACGCCGAGGGGCGTTTTTTTGTTTGTCTATAAATAGCACCCCTTCAGGAAATGGTCATATGATGTGAGAGAACTATATGCACTTAGTGAAAGACTGTGTCAAAGCATGTTTCATTTGTATTGATAGATGACGGCTTCAAAGGGTTGAGAAGAAAAGCCATAAGACCTTTTGAAAAGCGGCGTCATCCATTTGGCTAAACACAACCAAACAAAGAAGAAGGTGAACCTCCTCCATGCTCACAGGGATGCAGATTGCTGTCCTTGGCGGAGATGCCAGGCAGCTTGAAGTAATTCGAAAGTTGACAGAATTGGATGCAAAAGTGTATTTGACTGGATTTGAACAATTGGCACATGCCTATACAGGGGCGGTGAAGGAAGGGCTTGAGGACCTGCCTGTAGGTGAGTTGGATGCAATCATTTTGCCGGTCGCAGGGACCAATATGGAAGGGAAAATTGAAACGATTTTCTCCAACAAACAAGTCGTTCTGACAGAAAGCTTCCTAAACAATACACCTGAGCACTGCACCATATATTCCGGAATCAGCAATGATTATTTAACAGAAGTCACTGCCAAAACAAACCGAAAGCTCATCCAACTCTTTGAAAGAAACGATGTAGCCATCTATAACTCCATTCCAACAGTTGAGGGTGCAATCATGATGGCAATCCAGCATACCGATTTTACCATTCATGGTTCAAATGTCATTGTGTTAGGTTTGGGCAGAACAGGAATGAGTGTGGCGCGAAGCTTTCATGCCCTCGGAGGTAAGGTCAAGGTTGGCGCCAGGAAAACAGAGCATATTGCCCGGATAACGGAAATGGGACTAACTCCTTTCTTTACGGCTGATTTAGAGAAGGAAGTAGAGAATGTGGATATTTGTATTAATACGATTCCGCATAAAATTATTACGGCCAATGTCCTCGCCAAAATGCCTTCACGTACATTAATTATCGACCTAGCCTCAAAGCCTGGAGGGACCGATTTCCGTTATGCTGAAAAAAGAGGCATAAAAGCCATTCTGGCACCAGGATTGCCGGGTATTGTTGCTCCAAAGACAGCCGGAAAAATCCTGGCCAATGTCCTTGGACAGCTATTGTATGAGGAACATGAGATAGGAAAGGGGAAACAATCATGAAAATCAGCGGCAAGCGAATCGGCTTTGGTTTAACAGGCTCCCATTGTACTTACGATGAAGTCTATCCACAAATTGAAAACTTGGTAAATGAGGGAGCGGAGGTTATTCCTGTTGTGACCCATACCGTGAAAAATACAGATACGAGATTTGGAAAAGGAGAGGACTGGATAGCTAGAATTGAAAAGCTGACGAATCGTAAAGTCATTGATACAATTGTAGATGCAGAGCCTCTTGGTCCGAAGATGCCGCTCGACTGCATGGTCATTGCCCCAATGACTGGAGTTTCTATGAGTAAATTTGCCAATGCGCAAAATGATTCACCAGTACTGATGGCAGCAAAGGCGACATTACGTAATCACCGCCCAGTTGTACTTGGTATCTCGACGAATGATGCTCTTGGTCTTAATGGGGTTAATTTGATGAGATTATTGAGTACGAAGGACATTTTCTTCATTCCATTTGGCCAGGATGATCCTTATAAGAAACCGAACTCAATGGTGGCAAGAATGGAAAGTTTGATTGAGACAGTCGAACATGCGTTGGAGATGAAGCAAATCCAGCCAATTTTAATCGAAAGATTCTCCTGAAAACCGCGATAATCGACAAAAATATAGTATAATAGGTTTTTAAAAGAACTATTTGCTATCTGCTTTGAAAAATGTTGCTCTTTTTCGTAATGGATATGATAATAGTTGTGATAATTATTTAAATCTTTACTACAGATATAGTGCAAAATTCTATCTATAATTGCTCAAGGAAGGGGTAACAAACAAATGACGCAAAAACTATTCCATGTGGCTGTCGTAGGCGCAACAGGCGCAGTCGGACAGCAAATGATTGAGACACTCCAAAAAAGAAACTTCCCAATTGGGGAAATTAGTTTATTATCCTCTTCTCGTTCTGCTGGAAAAGAGATTGAATTTAATGGGAAAAAGGTTACTGTACAGGAAGCTCGCCCAGAAAGCTTTGAAGGCGTAGATATCGCCTTATTCAGCGCAGGGGGAAGCATCTCGAAAAAACTTGCTCCTGAAGCAGTTAAGCGCGGGGCAATCGTAGTTGATAATACAAGTGCTTTTCGTATGGATGAGAATGTACCGCTTGTGGTGCCTGAGGTGAATGAAGAGGACCTCCGCGGACATAATGGAATCATCGCCAATCCGAATTGTTCCACCATACAAATGGTAGCGGCACTAGAGCCGATCCGTCAGGCATACGGACTGAAGAAGGTTGTCGTTTCAACCTATCAGGCTGTTTCTGGAGCGGGTGCTGCTGCGATTGAGGAATTAAATAATCAGACAAGGGCAATTCTCGGCCAAGAGGAGCCAAAAGCAGAGATCCTTCCGGTTAAGGGAGCAGAGAAGCATTACCAAATTGCGTTCAATGCCATTCCCCAAATCGATGTCTTTACCGATAACGGATTTACGTTTGAAGAGATGAAGATGATCAATGAAACAAAGAAAATCATGCATATGCCGGAATTGAAAGTATCTGCCACATGTGTGAGATTGCCGATTGCAGTCGGCCATTCAGAATCCGTTTATATTGAAATTGACAAGGACGGAGTCACAGCTGAACAGATTAAGTCACTTCTTAAAGAAGCGCCAGGTATTGTCCTGCAGGATAACCCTGAAAATCAAGAATATCCGATGCCGGCTGATTGTGTTGGCAAGAACGATGTATTTGTAGGTCGTGTGCGGAAAGATTTGGATGAGGAGAAAGGATTCCATATGTGGGTCGTTTCCGATAATCTATTAAAAGGGGCAGCGTGGAACTCTGTTCAAATTGCTGAGAGTCTTGTTCGTTTAGGAATTGTCAACTAATGAATAGATGCGCCAGCCGAGCTTTTGCATAAGGCTCAGGGTTGGATGTTTTAAACCATTAATCAACAATGTATATCTGGCCTTTTTGATCTATGCCGTTCAAAAAGGCCGATTTCGAGGTGTAGAAATGAAAATAATCATTCAAAAATTCGGCGGTACATCCGTTCGTGATCCAAAAAGCAGAGAATATGCCTTAAATCATATAAAGAGCGGATTGAAGAAGGGGTATAAGGTTGTTGTAGTCGTTTCTGCCATGGGCAGAATGGGAGACCCTTATGCAACCGATACTTTGCTGTCTCTTGTCAATGGTCCGAGTACTCTTTTGAATGAACGGGAACAGGACTTGCTTTTATCCTGCGGAGAAGTCATCTCTTCGGTTGTTTTCACGAATATGCTTCTTCAAAACGGCATAAAAGCAACAGCATTGACTGGCGGACAGGCTGGGTTCCGTACCAGCCAGGATTATACCAATGCGAAAATATTGGAGATCGATACTGACAGGCTCCTAAATGAACTGGAAAATGCAGAGGTGATCGTTGTTACCGGCTTCCAGGGCGTTGCTGAAAATGGTGACGTCACGACGATTGGCCGAGGAGGAAGCGATACATCTGCGGCGGCTCTTGGAGCAGCTTTAGGAGCAGAATATGTAGATATCTTTACAGACGTAGAAGGTATCATGACAGCCGATCCGCGCATTGCAGAAAAAGCCCGCCCGTTGTCAGTTGTCACATATACAGAAGTGTGCAACATGGCTTATCAAGGGGCGAAAGTTATTCATCCAAGGGCAGTGGAAATTGCCATGCAGGCAAAAGTGCCAATGAGGATCCGTTCCACATATACTGATGGAGAGGGTACTTTGGTTACAAGCTATCCGAAGCACCGCCGCGGCAGTGATATTCAGGAGCGCCTTGTTACCGGAATTGCTCATGTCGGACAGATTACGCAGATTAAGGTACAAGCGAAGGAAGGTCAGTATGATCTGCAGTCTGAGGTATTCACAGCTATGGCGAATGCCAGAATCAGCGTGGACTTCATTAATATTTATCCGAACGGTGTAATCTACACGGTTTCAGACAAAGATGCTGATACGGCCATCTCTGTCTTGAAAGAACTTGGCCACGATCCGATTGTCGAGCCGAATTGTGCCAAGGTATCGGTTGTCGGCGCCGGAATTACGGGTGTGCCTGGTGTGACGGCAAAGATTGTGACCCCATTATCGGAGAGAGGAATCCAAATCCTGCAATCTGCTGACAGTCATACGACCATCTGGGTTCTAGTAAAGGAAAAGGACCTGGTTGAAGCCGTTAATGCCCTGCATCATGCATTTAATCTCCATCTTGAGGATGAAAACACAATCGATTGGGCAGTCGATTACTGAGATAATTTTTAATTTTAACTAAAGGGAGTGGAAGTATGGTTCTATTTGGCCGCGTATCCACAGCGATGGTTACCCCTTTTGACAACAAAGGGAACATCGACTTTGCTAAAACAGCTAAATTGATTGATTACTTAATTGAAACAGGCAGTGATTCACTTGTTGTGTCTGGCACAACAGGGGAATCTCCGACTTTAACGACAGAAGAGAAGGTTGCATTATTCGAGTATGTCGTGAAGATTGTCAATAAGCGTGTACCGGTCATTGCCGGTACTGGAAGCAACAATACGTATGCGTCTATCAGCTTAACGAAGAAAGCCGAAGAGGCTGGAGTGGACGGGATTATGCTCGTCGCTCCGTACTATAACAAGCCAAGTCAGGAAGGGCTGTACCAGCATTTCAAGGCAGTCGCTGAATCTACAAGCCTTCCAGTGATGGTTTATAATGTACCGGGCAGAACGGTGACAAATATTTCTCCGGAAACAGTCATTCGTCTTTCAGAAGTGCCGAATATTAAAGCGGTTAAAGAAGCCAGCGGGAATTTCAATGCGATGACCAAAATCATCGCCAACACACCTGATGATTTTGATTTGTACAGCGGGGATGACGGGTTAGCGTTGCCGGTGCTTGCTATCGGCGGTGCAGGTGTCGTTTCTGTTGCCTCTCACATTATCGGTCGTGATATTCAGGATATGATCCAGAAATTCCTTTCTGGTGAAAAGGAAGAGGCTGCAAAGATCCATCAGCGCGTTCTTCCAATTATGGAAGGGCTGTTCATGGCGCCTAGCCCGGCACCTGTCAAGACGGCCTTACAAATAAAAGGAATTGACGTAGGATCCGTTCGTCTGCCTCTTGTACCTATGAATGAAGTGGAAAGAAACACGCTTATTCAGTTATTGAACACACTGTAAGCTTGTCAGTTTCCTTTTAGTTTCTTATGGACAAAAGCCAATCCAGCGGGGTTGGCTTTTGCCTTATATTTATCATCTAGTCATACATACCAGCAGTAAAAGAGTCGTTTCAATTGATTGATTTATTGAAAAAGTCCGTCTGGGTAGCGCAAGGAAACGGATTTCGGTTATAATGGTTTCAATTGGAAATGGACGAGCAGTTAATACAGGAGGAACTAAATTGGTAAAACAACTAACACAAAACATAAAAGTAATCGCCCTAGGCGGTGCGGGGGAGATTGGCAAGAACATGTATGTCATCGAAGTAGATGAGGATATCTTCGTTCTTGATGCCGGATTAATGTTTCCGGAAACAGAGATGCTCGGTATCGATGTAGTCATCCCTGACATTACTTATTTAATCGAAAACAAAGAACGTGTCCAAGGTATATTCCTTTCTCATGGACATGAGGACCATATTGGCGCTTTACCATACATCATTGAGGTGCTCGATGCCCCTGTGTATGGGACAAGGCTGACAATCGAATTGGCGAAAGCCAAAATTGAGGAAATCAAAGGAAGAGTAGATGTTGAATTTGAAGTGGTGGATTCTAACACGGCACTTCGTTTTGCGACATCGAGAATAACCTTCTTCAAAACGAATCACAGTATACCGGATTCTGTTGGTATCTGCATCGATACAAAAGAAGGAGCAATCGTATATACAGGTGATTTTAAATTTGACCAAGCTGCTCAAGGACCATATAAAGCCGAAGTAGGTAAGATGGCGGCAATTGGAGAAGCAGGGGTTCTTTGCTTGCTGTCTGACAGCTCAGGCGCTGAGAAGGTCGGTTTTACGCCGTCTGAATCCCTTGTAGCTGCGCAAATGTCAGATGAGTTCTATAAGGCAAAAGGCCGTATTATTGTTGCCTGCTATGCATCCAATGTTAACGGATTGCAGCAAGTGTTCAATGCAGCGCGGGACAACGCCAAGAAAGTAGCGGTCGTCGGTAAATCCATGCAAAAGGTGCTCGATATTGCCCTTCGCTTCAATTACTTAGAAGTAGCAGAGGAAACACTTATCCCGGTTGATCAGCTTGAAGGCTATAATGACAATGAGATTGTTATTCTCGCTGCCGGTCTTCAAGGTGAGCCGTTTGAAGCTCTGCAGAAGATGGCTAAGCATGCGCATAAGCAAGTGAACATTAAACAAGGTGATACGGTATTGCTTGCGGCGAATCCTCTTTATGGGGGAGAGCTGCTCATGTCAAGAACGATTGATCTTCTATTTAGGGCAGGAGCCATGGTGGTCGCTGGAAAGAATCGCATTCATGTATCAGGCCACGGCAGCCAGGAGGAGCTCAAAATGATGCTCAATCTGATGAAGCCTAAGTATTTCATCCCGATTCAAGGGGATTACAAAATGCTGATTGCACATAGCCGTATTGCCAAGTCCATTGGATTTAAACCAGAACAAATATTCATCCCTGATAACGGTGAGATTATCTCCGTATCAAAGGAACATATTGAGAGCCTTGGCAAAGTAACGACTGGCAATGTCTTGATTGATGGAAGCGGTGTAGGTGACGTCGGTAATATCGTGCTTCGTGACCGCCGTCTATTATCACAGGATGGAATTCTCATTGTCGTTGTGACACTAAGCCGTTCTGATAAAAGCATTGTCGCAGGTCCTGAAATTATCTCAAGAGGATTTGTTTATGTACGAGAGTCAGAATCCTTAATGGAAAAATCCAATTCTATCGTTCGTGAAATCGTCCTGAAGAATACATCCAAGGACCATTTTGACTGGGCAGGTATGAAGCAGGAGATCCGTGATAATCTTCATTCATTCTTATTTGAAAAAACGAAACGCCGTCCAATGATTTTACCGATTATTATGGAAGTCTGAGCATTTGCTGAAAGGATTGCTCTTTGAATAGGTTTCTTGCAAGCAGGTAAAAAACAGATTGTTTTTTACCTGCTTTTTTCTTTTGCTGCATCCATTTTTAATAGCATAATCGATATGGCAGGAATGCGCCCTTGCAGTTTTCGGCTTCAATCGGATGGATGAAAAAAATGGACTTTACATTCCTTTTCCTGAATGAATAAAAAAAATAAAAAAATGTTTGCAAGCGGTTTCTTTTTATGTGAGCCGGGTAAACTATAAATGAAAGGAGGATAGGAAAGAAATTAAAAAGAAAGCAGGATTAACACCTCAGGCGACTCAATCATATAGTGTTTCGTTCCGTGCAAGTACCAGTAAGAAGTAAATAAGCAAGAAACGTGAACGTTGGCTATATACCTGAATTGCCATGCGAAGAAGGGTTGCATGAATGGTCTAATGAAGATGTGGAGATATGGATTGCAGACCTGGAAGTAAAGGATATTCTGGCTTATAAACATAACTCAATCGGGAGAGGATGGAAGGGCTGATTTGGCAGACAGCTAGTGGGGATGTCACAAAAGGCCTGAATAGAATCGACCAAAAGCCTTTTATCGGATTTTCATTATAAAGGTGGCGTTATGGATATTACTTTACTTAAGGACAATCATCGATAAGCCCGATAATGACACTATTCATTGAGACATGGAAGATTGATTCCACATGTCAACACCAATCAAGTCGCAAAAGATGGGTTGAGTAACCAATAACTAAATATCAATGCAGTGTGTGTAATGTTTAGAACAAAAGGTGTAAAGAAACCTTTTATTAAGCGGAAGAAACACACTTCAGCTGAATGCAGGAACGTAAAGTACCGGACAGGAAAGTTAAGAATATAACCAGTTTATATTTAAATCAGCTGATGCATGGTTGAGTCACCTAAGGTGTTAAGAGAAGGGGAACCCTATAAAAAGGGTTCCTTTTTTGTATGCAGTGTGTTTATGACTAAACGTATGATTTCATCGTGTTTGCCCATACTAATGAGAAGCGTTTGCTTGATTTAAGAAGGGAGCCTGTGAAAACAATGGATAAAGCTGAAGAGGTGCCACGTGAGGAAAAGGCTGCTGATGAGAAGGGGGTTTCCCCAAGCAGCTTAATTGATAAGATTCAATCCCTGGGACAGACGAATGTGCCGCAATTACCAAAGGATTCAAATATTCATTGCTTAAATATCATTGGGCAGATCGAAGGGCATATGCAATTGCCTCCCCAAAATAAAACAACAAAATATGAACATGTCATTCCACAGCTTGTAGCGATTGAGCAGAATCCTGCCATTGAGGGACTGCTAGTCATCCTGAATACGGTAGGGGGAGATGTGGAAGCTGGACTGGCAATATCTGAAATGATTTCTTCTTTATCTAAGCCGACTGTATCAATAGTTCTTGGCGGAGGCCATAGCATTGGTGTTCCCATTGCGACTAGCTGCAATTATTCCTTTATCGCAGAATCGGCGACCATGACGATTCATCCCATTCGTCTGACAGGCTTGGTCATAGGTGTTCCGCAATCATTTGAGTATTTGGATAAGATGCAGGACAGGGTCGTTAATTTCGTCGTAAAGCACTCCAGTATTGATGAGGAAACCTTTAAGGATTTGATGTTTGCCCGCGGGAACCTAGCCCGTGACATCGGCACGAATGTCATCGGGGAAGATGCGGTGCGAACAGGCTTAATCAATGAGGTAGGAGGAATCGGGAGTGCCATTGCCAAGTTGAATGAATTAATCAAGGCAGGCAAAGAACAGGAGGGTACACCTATCCAATGACGTACTACACAATCATACCTGAGGAATTATTATCGATGGATCAGACGAACGTTGATTACCATAGCGTCTTTAACAAAGGCGGTGTGCCATTTGTTGGCGAGAGATTGCCTGATGGGTCCGTCCGGGTACACCGTATCATTAGCACAGAACCGAATGATTATTTATCCACTTCTCTATCCCCCGGCAATATAATTTATCATCCGGAATAAAAGGATTTGAAAGGCCAAATATGCTATAATTAAGGGAACAGGGATAGGCAGCCGGGGCCAGGCTGCTTTCTTTGTTTTCCTTAAGCGTTATGTCAGCACTTTTTCACCAAGAAGTACATACATAGACAATTGGCTGATATGAAGCTGCTAATTTTAGAAAGAAATACGGGTGGTTGGATGGCTAAAAATAAACGAAAACCTAGGTCTAAGAAGAAAGACCAGATCAAGTCTACCTTAAAATACGAAATATCCGGACTCGCCTTATTTGGCTTTGCAGCGATTGCCATGGCCAGGCTGGGTGCAGTTGGAACTTCATTCGTGATTTTGGCTCGCTTTTTCATGGGAGAATGGTACATATTATTATTATTAGGCCTTATGATATTCAGTATATACTTGATATACAAACGGGAGATTCCGTTCTTCTTTAAAAGGCAGCTTGTCGGCATTTACTTAATGGTATTGGCGATTCTTTTATATCATCATACGATTTTGTTTGAGCATCTAGCTTCATCTGCAAACGATGCTCTGCGCCCTAGTGTCATTTTGAATACGTGGGAAATCTTTTGGATGGAAGTGAATGGCTCAGCCAGTACGATTGATTTAGGAGGGGGAATGATTGGTGCATTCCTTTATGCGGCTTTCCATTTCCTATTTGCTGATGCCGGAAGTAAATTTATTGCCTTTCTATTCATCGTTGGCGGCATCATACTCATAACCGGCAGGGGACTCATGGATTCCATCGGCAAGGTTATCTCCTCCTTTGGACGTTTCATTAAGAAACAGTGGGATGCCTTTATAGAGGATTTCCGCAGTTCCAAGACAACAAGGAAAAAGGCAGACAAACGAGCGACACGCAAGACTGAGCCGGTCATGAAAGACATAGATGTTGAGGTGCCTGGCGAGAATGCGGCAGAAGAGGTGCCATTCGAGGAAAGAATCATTTCCAATTTCGCAGACCGAGCTTATCAGGAAACGGATGGAGTGTCTGAGCCGGTATCAGATCAAGCTGATGTCCGGCCGAAAGCTGGAGAAGGGAATGCGGCTGAAAAGGAAGAGCCTATGACCTTCATGGAAGTGGAAAATGTCGACTACCAGCTTCCAAAGCTGTCATTATTAAAATCGCCTAAAAAAGCAGACCAAAGCGGGGAATATGAGCTGATTCATACGAATGCCGAGAAACTTGAGAGCACCTTTAAGAGCTTTGGGGTGAAAGCGAGAGTGACTCAGGTTCACTTAGGACCTGCTGTAACGAAATATGAGGTTCATCCTGATGTCGGCGTGAAGGTATCGAAGATTGTCTCACTGGCAGATGACCTTGCGCTGGCCCTGGCTGCGAAGGACATTCGAATTGAGGCCCCGATTCCGGGTAAATCAGCTATCGGAATCGAGGTTCCGAATTCAGATGTAGCCGTTGTTTCCTTGCGGGAGGTTCTTGAGGTCCAGCCGTCTGAGAAAAGCGGGTCTAAGCTCTTGATTGCACTTGGACGAGATATCTCTGGAGAAGCTGTTTCGGCCGAGTTGAATAAAATGCCCCATCTTCTTGTCGCAGGGGCGACAGGAAGCGGGAAAAGTGTCTGTATAAACGGCATCATCACCAGCGTATTAATGCGTGCAAAGCCCCATGAGGTAAAAATGATGATGATTGACCCGAAAATGGTTGAGTTAAATGTCTATAATGGTATTCCGCATTTGCTGGCTCCAGTTGTTACGGACCCTCACAAAGCGGCTCAAGCCTTAAAAAAGGTCGTAAGCGAGATGGAGCGGCGATATGAATTATTCTCTCACTCTGGTACGAGAAATATAGAAGGGTATAATGATCTAATTACACGCCAGAACTTGGAGGAAGGAGAGAAAAATCCTCTCCTGCCATATATTATTGTCATTGTGGATGAATTGGCTGATTTAATGATGGTTGCGTCAAATGAAGTGGAGGACGCGATTACGCGTCTCGCCCAAATGGCCAGGGCTGCTGGGATTCATTTAATTATCGCGACTCAGCGTCCGTCTGTTGATGTTATTACAGGGGTCATTAAGGCCAATATTCCTTCGAGGATTGCCTTCAGTGTATCCTCTCAAATCGATTCAAGAACGATTCTCGATATGGGCGGCGCAGAGAAGCTCCTGGGCCGAGGGGATATGCTCTTTATGCCGGTCGGGGCATCCAAGCCAATCCGTGTGCAAGGGGCTTTCCTGTCTGACCAAGAGGTAGAGGATGTGGTTGATTTCGTCATTTCTCAGCAGAAGGCGCAATATCAGGAGAATATGATTCCTGAGGATATACCGGAGCCGAGCAAGGAGACCACAACAGATGAACTGTATGATGAAGCTGTCCGTTTGATTGCAGATATGCAGACGGCATCAGTATCCTTGTTGCAGCGCCGCTTTAGGATAGGTTATACACGTGCGGCCAGGCTGATCGATGAGATGGAAGCACGAGGGGTCGTTGGCCCTTATGAAGGCAGCAAACCGCGTGCTGTCCTGGTGCCAAAGGATTTTGACCAGGCGAGTAATTCTTAATAAAGAGGACTGAAAAGGACTTCAGCGTATATAGGCTGAAGTCCTTTCGTTTTGTCTGAGTATTCGATCATATATAGGCTGATTAATTACCGGGTTATTATCGAACTAGGATGACTAAATGGTTAGATAAACATGAATAAGGTTATATTATTATATCAATAAATGATTTTGTTTATTCTTTATTATCAGGCAATATAATCGATTGATTACATATTTATCAATATTTTCTGTAGATTTCAACAGAGTTCCAAAAATTTAAAGTGTAACATTATTTTATATTAGAAAAACATATTCATTTTTTCTTTAAACCATGTTAAATTATCATTTGTTAGTAGACTTTCTATACGCGTCTGTTTTATTCATGATGTGAACTCCATGCGAAAGCATTGGAAACGTACAAGATACGGAATCATCTTAAGGCCTAAATACATATATAGATCACGTTGAATGAGGGTATCTTTTTATTACCTAATTGATCAATGGAGATTTTACTCATAAATGCCGAAAAAATAGCTCATATTAAAAAGGCTACTGACTAGATTATTTTGGAGGTTAATGCAGTGAAGAAAAGAAAATTTGGAATTGCGCTTTCACTTGTTTTAGCGGCAAGTACCTTTATGAGTGCTTGTGGAAACAATGATGACAGCAGCAAAAATAATGCAGACAAGGATCATTTCACCGTTGCTATGGTGCCTGATACTGGAGGAATCGATGATAAATCCTTTAACCAATCAGCTTGGGAAGGGCTTCAAGCCTTCGGTAAGGAAAATGGCCTGGAGAAGGGCAAAGATGGATACAACTATCTGCAATCAGAATCTGATGCAGATTACACAACAAATCTAAACCAATTAGTACGCCAGAACTTCAACTTAATTTACGGGGTAGGATTCACAATGGATGGAGCCATTAAAGAAGTGGCTAATCAGAATCCTGACACAGAGTTTGCCATTATTGATTCAGTTGTAGAAGAAGATAATGTGGCAAGCATCATGTTCAAGGAAAATGAAGGTTCCTTCCTTGTAGGGGTTGCTGCTGGGTTGAAGACAGCCTCTAACAAGATTGGATTTGTTGGCGGAGTGGAAAGTGAACTCATTAAGAAGTTTGAAGTTGGTTTTATTGCCGGCGTTAAATCAGTTAATCCTAAGGCGGATGTCCAAGTGAAATATACAGGCACATTCAGTGATGCTTCCTTAGGAAAAGCGACTGCAGAAGCGATGTATAAATCAGGCATTGATGTCATTTATCATGCGGCTGGAAATAGTGGTAATGGTGTATTCACTGAAGCCAAAAACATAAAGAAAAATAATCCTGATAAAGATGTTTGGGTAATTGGGGTCGATAAGGATCAAGCCGATGAAGGAAAAATTTCCGGAACAGATATGAATGTTACGCTGACATCTATGGTAAAACGGGTAGACCTAGCTGTACAACAAGTATCAAAAGATGCGAAGAATGGGAAATTCCCAGGTGGTGAAACAGTCGAATTTGGTCTTGAAGAGGATGGGGTGGATTTAGCTCCGTCGAAGGATAATCTATCCGATGAGATCATAAAGGCTATTGATGATTATAAAGAGAAAATCAAAAAAGGCGATATTAAAGTACCGGCAAATGAAAAAGAGCTGGCTTCCTTCTTGAAATAAGGATATATCACTTCCTTATAAACAGATGGATAGAAGCAGACAGACTTCCTTTTGAGAAGGGTTTGTCTGCTTTTTTGATGGTTCATCAGCTGACTATAAAGAAGTCGTTTTTATCCATTAGTGAGCCTATTATAGGGGGATACGAACGAATATATATTATTTTAGGATAGAATTAGTATGGCGTAATGGTTGATCGGAAGCAGAAGTTTTATTAAGGTATACTGTTTAGAAATTACCGGATAATACACCATATGATATGGGAAAAATAGGTAGTTATGTTTTCGTAAACAGGTTTTTAAGCTGCTTTAGGATGGCTTATATACAAGAAAACGTTTTTAATAGGTCATGCTAAATGGAATAGAACGAAAATTTCAAAAATATAATCTTTTGGATGGTACAAAAGTCCTTTCAGTTAAAAAACATTGATTTAATAAGGTTTACGGCGCTTACATGGCGAAAATTCGTCAATTCGACAAGTGTGACATTATTTATATTTTAGGCAAACCTATTTATTTCTTCCAAAATCCATGATAAATTATGATTGGTTAGTAGATTTGTATCTTTTAAATGATTAGGAAATAAGTAACTTGGAGGAAAAAGGATGTCTATCAAACAGGACAACCGGCAGCTTTATCTGCAGGTAATCGACAAGATTAGACAAGATATTAGCTCGGGTGTCTATAGGGAACATGAGAAGTTGCCTTCAGAGTTTGCATGGGCAAAAAAACTTGGTGTAAGCAGAGCGACATTAAGGGAAGCACTTAGGGTTCTAGAAGAGGATAAGGTGATTATTCGCAGGCATGGGGTCGGTACCTTTGTTAATGCGACACCGCTATTTACATCCGGCATAGAACAACTTAATAGTGTAACTGATATGATTCGGGAAGCAAACATGACTCCAGGAACGATATTTCTTTCATCATCCATTGAAGGTGCAACGGAAGAAGATATGGAAAGGTTCAACTGTAAGAAAGACGAAAAGTTTCTGATAATAGAGCGAGTCAGAACCGCAAACGGAGATCCGGTAGTCTATTGCTTGGATAAGATGCCGATTCATGTGGTATCGGATGCTTCCATGTTTCAAGAAGAGTCGATGCTGGCCTTGCTGGAAGAGAAGGCGGGCGTGAAGATTACATATGCTGTCGCTGACATCGAGCCTATTGGCTATGATGAAAAGGTATCGCCTCTATTGAACTGTAATCCGGAGACAGCCCTTCTATTACTGAAACAAACTCATTTCGACAGTCAGGACAAGCCATATCTCCACTCTGCCAACTTTTTTAGAGCTGATAAGTTTCATTTTCATATTCTGCGTAAAAGAATTTGAGAAGGCTCATACTAAAAAAGCTACTGCCAAAATTATTTAGGGGGTTAAGAACGTGAAAAAACGCAAATTTGGAATGGCGTTGTCTCTCGTACTAGCTGCAGGAACTATTCTTGGTGCTTGTGGAAACAATGATGACAGCAGCAGTGAAGGTGATTCAAAAAAAGATAATTTCACCGTCGCAATGGTTACTGATACTGGTGGCGTTGATGACAAATCCTTTAACCAATCTGCATGGGAAGGCTTGCAAGCTTTCGGTAAAGAAAATGGTTTGGAAAAAGGCAAGGACGGCTACAACTATTTGCAATCAGAATCTGACGCTGATTATACAACTAACCTAAACCAATTAGTCCGCCAAAAATTTGATTTAATCTACGGTATTGGGTTCTTATTGGAAGGCGCAGTAAAAGAAGCAGCAGATCAAAACCCTGACAGCCATTTTGCAATTGTTGACTCTGTAGTTGATGCAGACAATGTTGCAAGTATTACATTCAAAGAACATGAAGGTTCTTTCCTAGTTGGTGTAATTGCTGGTTTACAATCTAAATCTAATAAAATTGGATTTGTTGGCGGAGTGGAAAGTGAACTTATTAAAAAATTCGAAACTGGTTTCGTAGCCGGTGTTAAATCAGTAAACCCTGATGCAAATGTTCAAGTGAAATACACTGGAAGCTTCAGTGATGCTTCTCTTGGAAAAGCAACAGCAGAAGCTATGTACAAATCCGGCATTGATGTTATTTACCACGCTGCAGGCGCAACTGGTAATGGTGTATTTACAGAAGCGAAAAATATCAAGAAAAACGACCCTGATAAAGAAGTATGGGTAATCGGTGTAGACAAAGACCAAGCTGCCGAAGGTAAAATCGACGGTACTGACATGAACGTTACGTTAACTTCTATGGTTAAACGTGTTGACCTTGCAGTTAAGCAAGTTGCAACAGACGCTAAAGATGGCAATTTCCCTGGCGGTGAAGTTGTTGAATTCGGTCTTGATTCTGACGGTGTAGATATCGCTCCAACGACTGATAACTTAACTGAGGACATGATCAAGTCTGTTGACGAATACAAAGAGAAAATTAAGAATGGTGAAATCAAAGTTCCTGCTACTGAAAAAGAACTTGATGAATTCTTAAAAAAATAAAGAGAACGATGAAGGGATAAGGGCAACATCCTTATCCCTTCATTACCCTTGCATATGACTGTCTGACATCAGACCTCTTAGGGAAAATGGTAAAGGAAAGGTAGCGCAAGGGTGTAACATTGGGTTGCTTTTCTTTTGCCATCTTGCTTATGAATCTTCATGGAAATTAAAAGGAGTGAATATCCGTGAACTATGTTATTGAGATGTTAAACATCCGTAAAGAGTTCCCCGGCATTGTAGCCAATGATGATATTACCCTGCAGGTTAAAAAGGGTGAAATCCATGCGCTGCTAGGTGAAAATGGTGCGGGAAAATCTACATTAATGAATGTCCTGTTTGGTTTATATCAGCCAGAAGAGGGCGAAATCAAAGTAAATGGTGAAGCGGTTCGCATCACAAGTCCTAATATTGCGAATGACTTGGGAATCGGTATGGTCCATCAGCATTTCATGCTGGTTGACACGTTCACTGTTACAGAGAACATCATTCTAGGTAAAGAACCAACAAAAGCTGGCAAAATTGATTTGAAAGAGGCTTCTAGAGAAGTCCGCGAGCTATCAGAGCGCTATGGATTGAAAATTGACCCGGATGCGAAGATCTCTGAAATATCTGTTGGAATGCAGCAAAGGGTAGAAATATTGAAAACCCTCTATCGCGGAGCTGAAATCTTAATCTTTGACGAGCCGACAGCTGTATTGACTCCTCAAGAAATTAAAGAACTAATCCAAATCATGAAGAATCTAATTGCTGAAGGTAAATCCATCATTCTTATCACTCATAAGCTGAAAGAAATTATGGAAGTATGCGACCGCTGTACAGTTATTCGTAAGGGTAAAGGAATCGGAACGGTTAATGTCAGTGAAACGAATCCAAATGAACTGGCAAGTCTTATGGTTGGCCGTGAGGTAGTATTCACAACCGTTAAGAAGGATGCCAAGCCTGCTGAGGATGTTCTCAAAATCGATAATCTCGTTGTAAAGGATTCAAGAGGTGTTGACGCAATTCGAGGCTTGAATCTATCTGTACGGGCTGGAGAAATTGTCGGCATTGCCGGTGTTGATGGCAATGGTCAGACTGAATTAATCGAAGCTATTACAGGCCTTCGCAAGAGTGAATCAGGAAGCATTACCATTAATGGAAATGATATTATGAACAAGAAACCGAGAAAAATCACGGAAACCGGCATTGGTCATATTCCACAGGACCGACATAAGCATGGACTTGTTCTTGATTATTCTATTGGCGAAAATATGGTGCTCCAAACCTATTACAAAGAGCCATTCTCAAAGCATGGCATCTTGAAATTTAAAAATATCTTTGATAAAGCGAAGCAGCTTATTGCAGAATTTGATGTACGGACGCCGAGTGAGTTTACCCCGGCACGTGCCTTATCAGGCGGGAACCAGCAAAAAGCCATCATTGCAAGGGAAATTGACCGTAACCCTGACTTGCTGATTGCTGCACAGCCGACACGCGGACTCGATGTCGGAGCTATTGAATTCATTCATAGACGTTTGATTGAACAGCGTGATAAAGGCCGCGGGGTCTTGTTAATTTCATTCGAATTGGATGAAATCCTGAATGTAAGTGACCGAATTGCCGTCATCTATGAGGGGGCTATCGTAGCGGTTGTCGATCCTAAGAAGACAACAGAGCAAGAGCTTGGTCTCTTAATGGCAGGAAGTAAAGTGAAGGAAGCGGGGCAGGAAACACATGTATAAACGTCTATCAAATATACTAATCCCTGTAATCGCCGTTATTTTGGGTCTTATTGCAGGTGCTATCGTCATGCTGGCGAGCGGTTATAGCCCTGTAGATGGATATATCGCATTATGGGAAGGCATATTCAGTGACACATATTTTATGGGAGAAACCATTCGTCAGGTAACTCCCTATATCTTAGCAGGTCTAGCAGTAGCATTTGCTTTCAGAACGGGTCTATTCAATATTGGTGTTGAAGGACAATTCTTGATGGGGTGGCTTGCATCCGTATGGATTGGAACCTTATTCACCGATCTTCCACGACTCATTCACCTTCCGCTGGCTGTATTGGCAGCAGCAGTAGCCGGTGCGCTATGGGCATTCATCCCAGGCTTGCTGAAAGCGAAATTCCGAGTTCATGAAGTTATTACGACAATCATGATGAACTATATTTCTCTGCATGTTGTCAACTATATTATTTCGAATGTACTGACTGACCGATCTGATAAGACTGAAGCAATCGCGGGTTCTGCGACACTGCGTTCGGAATTCTTTGCAGCATTGACAGACAACTCACGGATGCACTGGGGCTTTGCTATTGCCATTGCCGGTGCAATCATTATGTGGTTCCTATTAGAGAAGACCACAAAAGGATATGAACTGAAGGCGGTTGGGTTCAACCAGCATGCTTCTGAATACGCAGGAATCAGTGTTAATAAAAATATTATTTATGCCATGTTAATCTCCGGTGCATTTGCTGGTCTAGCTGGCGCGATGGAAGGTCTTGGAACATTTGGTTACATTGGTGTTAAAGGCGCTCATACAGGTGTCGGATTCGACGGTATCGCTGTTGCCCTTCTAGGTGCAAACACAGCCCTTGGTGTTGTTCTTGCCGCATTACTATTCGGCGGGCTGAAATATGGCTCATTGAACATGCCGCTTGAGACAGGCATTCCAACCGAGATTATTGATGTTGTCATAGCCCTGATTATTTTCTTTGTGGCTTCAAGTTATATTATTCGCGTCGTAATCAGCAAGTTTAGCAAGAAGAAGGGGGTGGAATAAGTGAGTTTCGTAGAAATTTTAGCTATACTTGTTCCTTCTACACTTGTCTATGCAGCTCCGCTTATTCTTACCGCTCTTGGCGGCGTGTTTTCTGAACGATCTGGTGTTGTTAACATCGGGTTGGAAGGGATCATGATTATTGGTGCATTCACAAGTGTCGTATTTAACTTAACATTCTCCGATTCATTAGGAAGCTGGACCCCTTGGGTTTCTCTAGTGGTAGCCATGGTTGTTGCGGGGATTTTCTCCTTGCTTCATGCCGTTGCGTCCATTACATTCCGTGCGGACCAAACGGTCAGTGGTGTCGCGATTAACATGCTAGCGCTTGGGGCGTCTCTGTTCCTCGTGAAATTAATCTATGGTGCTGGTCAAACAGACAAAATTGCTCAGCCTTTCTATAAGGAAGATATTCCGATTCTTAGCGACATTCCGGTTTTGGGCGATATTCTTTTCTCTGATGTTTACTATACTTCCATCATCGCCATCTTCATTTCGGTGATCGTGTGGTATGTTATTTATAAAACGCCGTTTGGGCTTCGTCTTCGCTCTGTTGGGGAACATCCAATGGCGGCAGATACGATGGGAATCAATGTAAATCGTATGAGATATATCGGGGTATTCCTAAGTGGTATTTTAGGTGGTTTAGGCGGTGCTGTTTACGCGACGACCATTGCCCTAGATTTCAACCATGCAACCATTTCAGGCCAAGGGTTCATGGCCCTTGCCGCAATGATTTTTGGTAAATGGCATCCAATTGGTGCGATGGGTGCGGCATTATTCTTCGGATTTGCTCAATGTTTGAGTATCGTAAGCTCGATGCTTCCGTTCTTCAGTGAGATTCCGAACGTCTACCTGCTCATCCTTCCATATGTTTTAACCATTCTTGCCCTTACTGGATTTATCGGGCGTGCAGATGCACCGAAAGCATCCGGGCAACCATATATCAAAGGCAAGCGATAAGAATGAACGTTCAAGCAGGCAAAGGAAAAGGGGAAAATCCCTCTTACCTTTGCCTGCTTTTTTTATTCGAAACGATCATCATTGATTGTAAGCCCGCTCCTTTCTACATAAGTATAAGTAGGCGGGGCAGGTGCTGTCCCTTGCTTTATTTTCATTCAACCATGTATATTCAAACTAAAGGTTTAAAATCATTCTGTGAGACGAACAATATGGATAATTTAACGATCAATCTCATATAGGGAGGTCAATGTTATGGCCGTAGTAACTGAAAGAACGATAAAGCATCAAGGTGTAACTGTCCACTTTGTGCCTACGAGCAAGTACAAGACAAATACTTTGGTATGGAAAATGAAAGCCCCTTTAAAAGAAGAAACCGTTACACTTAGGGCGCTTCTTCCCAATGTACTCCAAAGCAATACGGAAACATTTCCCACCTCAACTGCCTTCCGAAATCATCTTGACGGGCTATACGGGGCCAGCCTTTTTGCGGATGTAGGAAAAAAAGGCGAATATCACATCATGAGCTTTCAAATGGAGATGGTCAATGAAAAGTATCTATCCCATAAGGAGCCGTTACTCGAGCAAGCATTTGGGCTTTTAGCAGAGGTTTTGACGAAACCAAATGCCAAGGGAGGTCAATTCGACTCCAATACGGTTGCAAAGGAAAAGAGAGCGCTTAAACAGAGATTAGAATCCATCTATGATGATAAAATGCGCTATTCATCCCTTCGATTGACACAAGAGATGTGCGTGGAGGAGAATTACCGACTTGATGCAAACGGAATTGCCGACAGAGTTGAGGAGATTACGCCTGAATCCCTATATGCCTATTATGAACGTGCTTTCGCAGAGGATGAACTGGATTTGTATGTAATCGGGGACATTGAAGAAGAGCATGCAATGGATGTGGTCAACCGCTACTTCCAATTCGGTGAAAGAAAACCAGAGAGCGTATCGTACATAAATCATCAAGTACAAGAGGCGAAGGAGCTTCAAGAAATCCAGGATATAAAACAAGGAAAATTAAATATCGGCTACCGAACAAATATTACGTACAAGGACCCGGACTATTTTGCCCTGCAAATGTTCAACGGCATATTTGGCGCCTTCTCTCATTCAAAGCTGTTCATTAATGTACGTGAGAAAGCGAGCCTTGCTTATTACGCAGCTTCCAGGCTTGAAAGCCATAAAGGACTGCTTATGGTTATGTCCGGAATTGACAACAAGAATTATGAGCAGGCCGTTACAATCATTAAGGAACAAATGGAAGCAATGAAGCGCGGTGATTTCACGGAACAGGAAATCGTGCAAACAAAGGCGATCATTAAGAATCAATTGCTGGAAACGATTGATACCTCACGGGGGCTGACAGAGGTCCTCTATCATAATGTTGTGGCAGATCAGGATATTACGCTCGATGAGTGGCTCAGGCGCGTAGATGAAGTGACTAGAGAAGAGATTATTGCCTGCGGGGAGAAAATTGTGCTCGATACAATCTACTTCCTTCATGGAATGGAGGTGGCTGAATAATGGAAAAACAAATCTTTGAACAGCTGCAGGAAGAGCTATATGTTGAACAGATGGATAATGGATTATCGGTTTATATATTGCCGAAGCCTGGTTTCAACAAGACTTATGCCACTTTTACAACGAAATACGGCTCCATTGATAATCATTTCAAAGAACCAGGGGTAGAGGATTTCTCACGCGTGCCGGACGGCATCGCTCATTTTCTTGAGCACAAGCTGTTTGAAAAAGAGGATGGTGACGTATTCCAGCAATTCAGCCGACAGGGAGCTGCGGCTAATGCATTCACCTCCTTTACACGTACAGCTTACTTATTTTCCAGTACCTCTGATGTCGAAAAGAATCTTGAAACCTTGATTGATTTTGTGCAGGAACCGTATTTCTCTGACCAAAGCGTGGAAAAAGAGAAAGGAATCATCGGACAGGAAATCATGATGTATGATGATAATGCTGATTGGAGGCTTTATTTCGGCATTATCGAGAATCTGTATCACAATCATCCAGTCAAAATCGATATTGCTGGTACGGTTGAATCTATTGCTGGAATTACGAAAGAGCTGCTCTACCAATGTTATAATACCTTCTATCACCCAAGTAATATGCTCCTTTTCATCACGGGGCCGGAAGATCCGGAAACAATCATGAAGCTTGTCCGGGATAATCAGGCGAAAAAGGAATTCACGAAACAAGGAGAAATCAGCCGCAAATTTGATGATGAACCGACATCAGCAGCGATTAAGGAGCGCTCCATCCAAATGCATATACAGTCACCTAAATGTGTCGTCGGTATAAAAGCCGCTGACACAGATCTGCAAGGGATGGAAATGCTTAAACAGGAGCTATCAATCGGCCTGTTTCTCGAATGCACCTTTGGCAAGAGCTCTGAGTATTATGAGAGCCTGTTTGAGTCAGGAATAATCGATAATTCCTTCTTTTATGATTATACACAGGAATATGGCTTTGGCTTTGGGATGATCGGCGGTGATACACGGGAGCCTGATCAATTGGCTGAACGAATTAAATCCATCTTATTTGAAGTGAAAGAGGGCGGATTCTTGACGGAAGAAAAGCTCGATGCCGTTAGAAAGAAACGAATTGGCGGCTTTCTTCGCTCATTAAATTCATTGGAGTCCATCGCGAATCAATTTACACGGTATGCTTTCAATGAAATGGAGTTATTTGATGTCGTTTCTGTCCTTGAGGAATTGACATTGGCCGACGTGCAGAAGGCGGTTGACGGGTTGATTGAGAAGGACCGTCTCTCTGTTTTTCAAATACTTCCTTCTTCATCTTGAAGACTTTCTGTTCCATATGCTTGGTTCACACCAGCATATGGAACAGTTTTTTTATGCAGCAGAGTCAGAAACAATTTACCAATTGAGATTGATGGTTTTCCTTTTAGCCGCCAACCTTTATAATGAAAAGGATTGTTAGTGTTTATTGAAGTAAGGGGTATGGTAAGATGTCAGAAAAATTCGCGCTCATCACGGGTGCCAGCGGAGGAATCGGCCGTGCTATTGCCCGCCGGATGGCATCAGAGGGCTGGAATCTATATTTACACTATCACCAAAACGAAGCCGGAATTCATGCACTAGAAAAAGAGCTCGAGCAGTATTCGGTTAAGATAGAATTGATTCAGGCTGACTTGAGCTGCCAAGATGGGCATCTGCCTATTGTGAAACGGGTTTCAGACCTTGATGCGGTGATTCTGAACAGCGGTGACAGCTATTTTGGCCTAGTGACAGATATGTCTGATGAAGAAGCCCGGAGGATGATAACGCTCCATGTGACAGCCCCGTTCTTAATTTCGAAAGGGCTGTTAGGCAGGCTTATTCAAAAGCGGGCTGGGAATATTATTGCTGTTACATCTATCTGGGGGGAAATAGGTGCCTCCTGTGAAGTGCTATACTCTATGGTTAAAGGCGGGCAGAATACGTTCGTGAAGGCACTGGCAAAAGAAGTAGCTCCCTCAGGGATACGAGTAAATGCCGTATCACCGGGTGCGATTTCAACACCGATGCTCGCTCATTTTGACGAGGAAGAATTGAGCGGATTGGCTGAAGAAATTCCAATGGGAAGACTTGGCCGTCCTGAGGAGGTAGCAGGTGCGGTATCCTTCCTGCTATCAGAGGATGCTGCCTATATGACAGGGCAGGTTTTGTCTGTGAATGGGGGATGGAGCACAGCCTAAAGTGTCAGATTGGTTTTTTTACTTTTCAGTCCACTGGAAATCAGATATGATTAGACTTAAGGAAAATATTGAGGGAATTTGTCAAATGATTTTTCCTTTGGAGGGGACGAAATGGAGAAGAAAGAATGGTATTTTGAGTACGAGATTCAAATTAACCGTCCCGGTCTGCTAGGGGACATTTCGTCATTGTTGGGGATGCTTTCCATTAATATCGTAACAATCAATGGTGTTGATGAAGGACGGAGGGGCATGCTCCTTCTCGCGAAAGATCATCGTCAAATCGAGAGGCTCGAATCAATTTTAAATACAATGGACACGATAAAGGTAACGAAATTGAGAGAACCCAAGCTGAGAGACCGCTTAGCTGTCAGACACGGCCGGTACATACAACGTGACGCGGATGACCGCAAAACCTTCCGTTTTGAACGGGAGGATTTAGGGCTGCTTGTCGATTTCATGGCAGAGCTCTTTAAGCAGGAAGGACATAAAATGATTGGCATCCGGGGTATGCCGCGTGTTGGAAAGACCGAATCGATTGTAGCGGCAAGCGTGTGTGCCAATAAGCGCTGGCTGTTTGTGTCCTCGACCCTGCTAAAACAAACCGTGCGCAATCAATTGATCGAGGATGAGTACAACGAAAACAATTTATTTATTTTAGATGGAATCGTATCGACAAGAAGAGCTAATGAAAAGCATTGGCAGCTTGTCCGGGAAATTATGAGGCTTGATGCAATCAAAGTGATTGAACACCCAGATGTATTTATACAAAATTCTGAGTATACGATGAATGATTTTGATTATATTATTGAACTCCGCAATGACCCAAATGAGGTCATCACCTATGAGACTGTCAATAATCAGCCTCTTTTTGGTGAATCAGAATTTGGTTCGTTTGAATTTTAAGAACTATAGTGAGTAGAAGGTGTTTAAATGACTGAACTAGGAAAAATATTAAAAGAAGCTCGTGAAGACAAGGGGCTGTCATTGGATGATTTACAGCAAATCACCAAAATACAGAAGCGGTATTTAGTTGGAATTGAAGAGGGAAACTATGACATGATGCCAGGCAAGTTCTACGTCCGTGCCTTCATTAAACAATATGCAGAAGCGGTTGGCTTGGATGCGGAGCAATTATTTGCAGAGCATCAGACGGATATTCCAAAGGCAGTCCAGCAGGAGGAAGTTCCACAAAATCTTTCTCGTGTTCAATCCAAAAAGTCAACATCAATCGCTGTTCAGGACTCTAAATGGGTTGACCTTCTTCCGAAGATCTTGATTGCCGTTGTCCTAATCGCCGTTGCTGCGGTGATCTATTATTTCGTGGCCAAGGCAATCAGCAATAACGATGGAAGCGAAACGCCAAATGAAAGCAACCAGCAGGTTCAGGTTGAACAAGGAAAAAACAATGCTCCTGATACAGAGGAGAAGGCAACAGAGGAAACAACAGAAGACGAGAAGCCAGCCAAAGAAGATGAGGCGGATACTGAGGATGATAAAGAGAATGAAGCAGCTGCCGGTGAGCTCAAACTAGCCTCTTCAAGCGGTAATTCCTCCACATATGAATTATCGAATGCTGACGAGTTTAAGGTATCTGTCAAATCTACAGGCGAGACGTGGGTTACTGTGAGGGATTCAAACGGAAAGACGCTGTTTAATAATATGATTACAGCCGACAATCCTCAGGAATTTGACCAAACAGACGACACCAAAATCACCTTGAATATTGGACGCTCAACAGATACAGAAGTATATGTCAATGATGAGAAAGTTGACTATGCATCAGATTCCATCGTTCAAAACATTACCATTAATTACACGAAGGAATAACCGCAGGAGGTCATCAATGGTGATGGCCTTCTCATCTTTCCTTATACATAATAGGCAGGCATGCCAGGAAAATAAAAAGCAAAGTGAGGAACATCAAGTGAATTTACCAAATAAGATTACTGTATCAAGAATTTGTATGATTCCTATTTTCATCATCATCATGATGCTTGATTGGGGAGTTTGGACAATCAACGGAGTAGAGCTTCCAATCGCTCATTTTGTCGGTGCCCTGATTTTCATTATTGCCTCAACGACAGACTGGGTTGATGGATACTACGCTAGAAAGCATAACCTCGTTACCAACCTTGGAAAGTTTCTGGATCCTTTAGCGGACAAGCTGCTCGTATCTGCCGCTTTAATTATCCTAGTTGATTTGCATGCAGCGCCTGCATGGATTGTCATTTTAATTATCAGTCGTGAATTTGCTGTAACCGGCCTGCGTCTTATTTTGGCCGGCGGAGGAGAAGTCGTTGCTGCCAACCAGCTGGGCAAGATCAAAACATGGACACAGATTATTGCCATCTCAGCTTTGCTGCTTCATAATCTGCCGTTTGAATGGATTTCATTTCCGTTTGCTGACCTTGCCCTTTATGTAGCTTTATTCTTTACAATTTGGTCTGGGTGGGACTACTTTGCAAAGAATAAACATGCGTTTTCAAATTCAAAATAAGGGTATCATTCCCATATAATTCGCTGAATGGAAGGTGTATGGAATGAATGCTGAGATTATAGGCGTGGGTTCAGAATTGCTGCTTGGCCAGATTGCCAATACAAATGCGCAATTTATCTCCAAAGGCTTAGCAGAGATTGGTGTGAATGTTTATTTCCACACAGTGGTAGGAGATAATCAAGAACGATTGAGACAAGCCATTGAGACAGCGGAGCAGAGAGCTGACCTGATTATATACACTGGAGGCCTCGGACCGACCAAGGATGATTTGACGAAGGAAACCGTTGCTGAATACATAGGGAAGACCTTGATTACAGATTATAAATCAATGGAGAACATTGAAGATTACTTCGCGAAGGTCGGACGCCCGATGACGGAGAATAACCGCAAGCAGGCTCTCGTGATCGAGGGCTCTGAAATCCTGCCTAATAATCACGGTATGGCTCCTGGGATGGCCGTTTCTCATGGGAATATTATTCATGTGCTTCTTCCCGGGCCGCCAAGCGAAATGCAGCCGATGTATAAAGATTACTTAGAGCCATTTCTTTTGAAGGATATGGGAAGAAGGGAGCGGATCGAATCAAGAGTTCTCCGCTTTTTCGGAATCGGGGAATCCCAGCTTGAAACCGATATCGAGGATCTCCTTGATGCACAGACGAATCCGACCATTGCCCCTTTGGCGGCGAATGGAGAGGTTACTCTTCGAATTACAGCCAAGCATGAAACAGCTGCGGGAGCTGAAGAGCTGATCAGAAAGACAGAAGAGGAGATTCTCAGCCGTACAGGGCAATATTTCTATGGGTATAATGATACAACACTCATGAAAGAAGCCATCGCCTTATTGAAGGAACGTGAATGGACAATCTCTGCAGCGGAAAGCCTGACAGGAGGCATGTTCCAGGAAGAACTCACACGAATTCCTGGAGCGGGTCTCATCTTGAAAGGCGGGATTGTCTGCTACACGAATGAAGCTAAGCAAAAACTCCTTCAAATCAAAGAATCAACCATTAACGAGCATGGAGTTGTCAGTGAGGCTTGTGCAATCGAGATGGCCGAAAACATCAAAAATCTGCTTGGCTCTGATGTCGGTATCAGTTTTACTGGCGTAGCAGGCCCGAATGAATTGGAAGGAAATCCGGTTGGGACTGTCTATATAGGCCTCTCTTTGCCAGGCAGAAAGCCTTTCGCCAAGAAATTAAATCTTGGCGGAATGCGTGAAGGAAACCGGGTACGCAGTATGAAATATGGCTGTCACTTCTTGGTGCATGAGCTGAAACAATAAGCAGGAATTGATTGATTATGAAGGCTCCCCGAGCGCAGCTTAGGATCGCCTCCGACTGAAACGAAAATCAACCCGTAAGATAACAGAGCTATTGTGAAAAGGGACTTAGAAGATGCTTCTTAGTTCCTTTTCTTTTTGTCTGCTGCAATGTTTCTTATTGTTTCTTAATCAAGTAAAATGAACATCCAGTTCATTTTTTGCTGGGAAAAGACAAATATATATAGGGAATATCGCCTTTTCAGCCTATATTGCTGGACGAAAACTATGCGAATAAATGTTCGGTTTTTTACTTGGCAAATGGACGTGGATGAGGTATAGTATAGATATGTTCTAACAAGATTATAGGCAATTGTTTTCATATAGATATGGGGAGGAAATAAATAGTGAGTGATCGTCAAGCTGCGCTGGATATGGCGCTAAAACAAATCGAGAAGCAATTTGGTAAAGGTTCAGTCATGAAATTAGGAGAAAGAGCTGACAGAAAGGTATCGACCATCCCAAGTGGTTCCTTAACATTGGATGCGGCTCTTGGTGTCGGCGGATATCCGCGGGGAAGAATCATTGAAATCTACGGACCAGAGAGTTCTGGTAAGACAACAGTTGCTTTGCATGCAATTGCTGAAGTTCAGGCTCAAGGCGGACAAGCAGCATTTATCGATGCTGAGCATGCACTAGACCCTGCTTATGCACAAAAGCTTGGGGTAAATATTGATGAATTATTGCTTTCACAGCCAGACACAGGCGAACAAGCGCTTGAGATTGCTGAAGCTTTAGTACGAAGCGGGGCAGTTGATATTATCGTTGTTGACTCCGTTGCGGCTCTTGTTCCAAAAGCAGAGATTGAAGGGGAGATGGGTGACGCTCACGTTGGTTTGCAAGCGCGCTTAATGTCTCAAGCTTTGCGTAAATTATCAGGGGCAATCAACAAATCTAATACGATTGCCATCTTCATCAACCAAATCCGTGAGAAGGTCGGAGTTATGTTCGGAAACCCTGAAACAACTCCTGGCGGACGTGCGCTTAAATTCTACTCTACAATTCGACTTGAAGTAAGACGTGCTGAGCAGCTGAAACAAGGCAATGATATCGTCGGAAACAGAACGAAGATCAAGATTGTCAAAAACAAGGTTGCGCCGCCATTCCGTGTGGCTGAAGTTGACATCATGTATGGAGAAGGAATTTCAAGAGAAGGAGAAGTCATTGATATTGGCTCAGAGCTGGATGTCGTTCAAAAGAGCGGTTCTTGGTATGCGTATAATAACGAACGCCTTGGACAAGGCCGTGAGAACGCCAAGCTATTCTTGAAGGAAAATCCAGATATCCGTGCGGAAATTACACAAAAAATCCGTGCAGAATATGGCTTAGACACTGATGCAGCTATTGAAGCATCTCGAGAAGATGATGAAGCACTAGATGGTTTCGACCTTTCAGAATAAGGAATTACTGTGAAAGAGGCAGCCGATTTTTTGGCGCCTCTTTTTTACCATCAGTAATTTAAGAGGGGTGCAAGAATAGAGCTGTCTTATTGAATCAGCGTAATTTTGTTTTCACAAATTTGAAAAGATGGAAATATCATGGAAAGAAACGATTGAGTGAATATAATTTCTTTATTTTCGGAAAATGAGCCTGAGTCGCGTTCTGACTTGCTCTTGACAACAAATTTTCATAACTTTACAATAGAAATGTATTAATTTCTTTTTAAAAGACATGCGTGATATTAATGATGCTGTATATTTTAAAAGCGATGTACAAGCAAGAGTGAAAATGTAGTAAAAGAGATTAAAAAAGATTATAGCAAGAGGAGGTGTATTGATGGATCCAATCACTATCATCTCCATTTTGCTTGGCCTAATTGTTGGTGCAGTTGTTGGCTATTTGTTAAGAAAATCCATAGCGGAATCCAAAATTTCCGGTGCAACAAATGCGGCTGAAAAAATTATTGAAGACGCAAAACGGGAAGCGGATGCCTTGAAGAAGGAATCCCTTTTGGAAGCAAAGGATGAAATTCATAAACTTCGGACTGATGCTGAAAAGGAGGTTCGTGAAAGACGAGCTGAATTACAGAGACAGGAAAACCGAATTCTGCAAAAAGAAGAGAATCTTGACCGCAAAGCAGATTCACAGGATAAACGTGAATCTGTTCTTGAGAAAAAGGAAGATTCTCTAAACCAAAGACAACAGCATATTGAACAGATGGAAAGCAAAGTGGATGAGATAATTCGAGCTCAGCAATCTGAACTTGAACGAATTTCGAGCCTGACTAGAGAAGAAGCAAAATCCATCATCCTTGATCGGGTAGAAAAGGATCTTTCACATGACATCGCGGTCATGATTAAAGAAAGCGAAAACCGAGCGAAGGAAGAGGCGGACAAAAAAGCGCGTGAAATCTTGTCACTTGCCATTCAGCGTTGTGCTGCTGACCATGTCGCAGAAACGACGGTTTCAGTCGTCAATCTGCCTAATGATGAGATGAAGGGCCGGATTATCGGACGTGAAGGGCGAAATATTCGTACGCTTGAGACGCTTACAGGGATCGATTTAATCATCGATGATACACCTGAAGCTGTTATTTTGTCAGGTTTCGATCCAATCCGTCGGGAAACAGCAAGGCTTGCCCTTGAAAAGCTTGTTCAGGACGGACGCATCCATCCAGCACGTATTGAAGAAATGGTGGATAAAGCCAGAAGAGAAGTGGATGAGCATATCCGCGAGATTGGAGAGCAAACCACATTTGAAGTGGGTGTTCATGGCTTGCATCCAGATTTAATTAAAATCTTGGGCCGCCTTCGTTATCGTACGAGCTATGGTCAAAACGTGCTTAAGCATTCCATGGAGGTTGCTTATCTCTCCGGTCTTATGGCCGCGGAGCTGGGTCAGGATGTTACCCTAGCTAAACGTGCGGGCTTACTTCATGATATTGGGAAAGCAATTGACCATGAAGTGGAAGGAAGTCATGTTGAGATTGGAGTCGAGCTGGCGACGAAATATAAGGAGCATCCGGTTGTCATCAATAGTATTGCTTCCCATCATGGAGACACAGAACCACAATCGATTATTGCGATTCTTGTCGCGGCAGCTGATGCATTATCAGCAGCTCGTCCTGGTGCGAGAAGCGAGACGCTGGAAAATTATATTCGCCGTCTTGAGAAACTCGAAGATATCTCAGAATCTTATGAGGGTGTTGAGCGATCATTTGCTATCCAAGCTGGACGTGAAGTGCGGATTATGGTCAAGCCTGAAAGCATTGACGATTTAGAAGCGCATCGACTGGCGCGGGATATCCGCAAACGGATAGAGGATGAGTTGGATTACCCAGGACATATCAAGGTAACCGTTATTCGTGAAACAAGAGCAGTTGAATATGCAAAATAAAGCGGTGATTTTCACCGCTTTATTTTTTTGAATAATCCCTTAGGCTAAGCTTTGTCTTTTGTGAGATGCTAGAGCTAAAGCAACCGAGGTTAAGAAAGGAATTCAAGCAAATGAGGTTATTATTTATCGGCGATGTTGTCGGTTCGCCGGGTAGAAATATGGTAAAAGAATATCTTGGAAAACTGAAGGATAAATACCGTCCGCAATTTGTCATTATCAATGGTGAGAACGCAGCAGCAGGTCGGGGAATCACAGAGAAGATATACAAGGAATTACTCGAGTATGGTGCAAATATGATCACACTTGGCAATCATTCTTGGGATAACCGAGATATCTTTGAATTTATCGGTGAGGCGAAATACTTAGTTCGCCCAGCGAATTTCCCAGAAGGAACACCTGGGTCAGGACTTAAATTCATTAAGATGAATCAATATGAATTGGCCGTCATCAGTGTTCAGGGGAGAACGTTTATGCCGGCATTGGATGATCCGTTTTTGGCCGCTGATAAACTAGTGGACGAGGCGGCAAAGCGCACGCCATTTATTTTTGTTGACGTCCATGCGGAAGCCACAAGTGAAAAGCAGGCAATGGGCTGGTATTTAGACGGCCGGGTATCTGCGGTTGTAGGAACCCATACACATGTACAGACAGCGGATAATCGCATTCTGCCAAATGGTACAGCTTACATGTCAGACGTCGGGATGACAGGTCCGTATGATGGTATTTTAGGGATGGAAAGAGAAGCGGTTATTAAAAAGTTCCTCACGTCTATGCCAGTGCGTTTTGAAGTGCCAAAAGACGGCCGTGCCATCTTGAGCGGGGTCATTATTGATTTAGACCCAAAAACAGGCAAGGCAGTTAAAACAGAAAGAATCTTAATCAATGAGGACCATCCATTCTTCTATTAATCAAGCATTGGGGGACCGGCTATTTATGGCCGGTCCTTTTTGTATGGCATAACTCATCCGCCCTTTGAATATAGTTAACAGAAAATGCAATTCCACCAGGGGACATGTATTGGAATAAGATGAGGAGGACCAGAAATGGAAATATTAAAAGTATCAGCGAAATCGAATCCAAATTCTGTTGCCGGAGCACTGGCAGGTGTATTGCGTGAAAGAGGTGCAGCAGAAATCCAGGCAATAGGAGCTGGAGCTCTCAATCAGGCAGTAAAGGCAGTGGCGATTGCAAGGGGGTTTGTCGCGCCAAGCGGCGTTGATTTGATTTGTATTCCAGCATTCACAGATATTTTGATCGATGGCGAGGAACGAACAGCGATAAAATTGATTATTGAGCCCAGGTAAGCAATGGATAGAGCGGACTCATGAAGTGATGTTTAGGATATCGACTTCATAAGGGGATGCTCTTTTTTGTTGCTTTTTAGGAGGGTCCGGGGATGAAGATATTTGATGCTCATTGTGATGTTTTAATGAAAACGCTGCTGGAACCAAAGATTGATTTTATTCAAGCTTCTTCCTTGCAGGTAACAAAGGCCGGGATGGTGAAGGCTGGAATAAAAGTGCAGGTCTTTGCCATTTATGTACCAGAAGCGATTCATCCTTCCATGCGGTTTGAAGCGGCTTTAACGATGATTGAGCTTTTTTTTGAGCGAATCATAAAGGGAGCGGGCTTGACGTTTATTCAGCAAGAAGAGGATCTTTTCTCCTTGAAAAACGGAGAGATAGGAGCTGTTTTGGCTCTTGAGGGCTGTGATTGTATTGAGCAGGATCTATTGCGTTTACGAACGCTCCTTAGACTAGGAGTCCGCTCTGTCGGGTTGACGTGGAATCATGCTAACGCTCTTGCTGACGGAGTACTAGAAGAGCGAAACGGAGGGCTGACAAGACTCGGGAAGCAAGCTGTTTCGCTTCTAAGCGAAAGAAACTGCTGGTGTGATGTATCCCATCTTTCAGAAGCGGGTTTTTGGGATTGCCTTACACTTCATAACAAAATCATTGCCTCTCATTCTAATTGTCAATCCATTAGACCTCATCCTCGAAACCTGACGGATGAACAAATTCAAGCGCTTATTCACCACGGGAGTCCAATTGGAATTACGTTTGTCCCAGAATTCCTTACAAATAGACCGAACGCGCGTATTTCTGATGTGATTCAGCATGTAGAGCATATATGCTCACTTGGAGGGGTCAAGCATATTGGTTTTGGATCTGACTTTGATGGGATTGATAATACGGTTATTGGCTTGGAAAGAATAGAGTCCTATGAAAACTTGATCAATGAATTGCTGAGACATTACGCTGAGGAAGATGTACAAGGTTTCTTGTATAAGAATTTCACGAACCGCTTTTGAGGTTATATTTTTATAATTTTTTGACAAATTGTCTGAAAAGGGTTGCGCTTTTTATGGTCTGCCCTTAATATTAAATACGTTTAGATGGTTTCTTTTGATAGATTTGGAAGTATATTCATAAGAGATTTCATGTACGTATTTCTGATGGAATAGAAGGGGTGTAGGGCAAATGATCGATCAACTTTCATGGAAAGTTGGAGGGCAGCAAGGCGAGGGCATAGAAAGTACAGGAGAAATATTTTCGATTGCTTTAAATCGGCTAGGCTATTATTTATACGGGTACCGTCATTTTTCTTCTCGAATCAAGGGCGGTCATACGAATAATAAGATCAGGGTCAGTACGAAAGAAATACGCTCCATTGCAGATGATTTAGATGTTCTGGTTGCATTTGATCAAGAAACAATAGATGTTAACTATAAGGAATTACATAGCAATGGGATCATATTAGCGGATGCTAAATTTGGTCCTGTGGCACCGGCGGATACAAATGCCGTGTTATATGCGGTTCCTTTTACGGAAATCGCCCAGGATTTAGGGACATCCTTGATGAAGAATATGGTGGCTATCGGAGCGTCCAGCGCTGTGCTAGGCCTGAATATTGGCGTCTTCACTGAGGTAATTGATGAGATTTTCGGCCGTAAAGGACCACAGATTGTCGAGAAGAACTTAAATGCTGTCAAGGCAGGCTATGACCATATGATTGAGAAGATGGGCGACAAGGCAGGTGTGCTGCAATTAGCGGAAGCAGATGGCCAGAAGCGTTTGTTCATGATTGGCAATGATGCGATAGCAATGGGTGCTCTTGCAGGAGGAGCGCGCTTTATGGCGGCCTACCCAATCACGCCGGCATCCGAAATTATGGAATATTTAATTAAACATTTACCAAAGTTCGGCGGCACGGTCATCCAGACTGAGGATGAAATTGCCGCTTGTACGATGGCTATTGGCGCCAACTATGCAGGAGTCCGCAGCTTGACCGCATCTGCGGGTCCAGGCCTTTCACTCATGATGGAGGCCATCGGTCTGTCCGGAATTACCGAAACACCGTTAGTCATTGTTGATACGCAAAGGGGAGGCCCTTCTACCGGAATGCCGACGAAACAGGAACAATCCGATTTGATGGCCATGATCTATGGCACCCATGGAGAGATTCCAAAGATTGTCGTAGCGCCAAGCACCGTTCAGGAGGCCTTCTATGATACCGTAGAGGCTTTTAATTTGGCAGAGGAATACCAATGCCCTGTCATCGTCTTATCCGATTTGCAGCTGTCTTTAGGCAAGCAGACTGTTGAACCGCTTGATTTCAGCCGGGTTGAGGTCAGACGCGGTAAATTGATACAAGATGAGTTGCCGGAGATAACAGATAAGTCCTATTTCAAACGATATGAAGTGACAGAAGACGGCATATCTCCACGAACATTGCCAGGTATGAAGAATGGGATTCACCATGTGACAGGCGTAGAGCATGATGAGACTGGAAAGCCATCTGAGGTAGCTTCTAACCGTGTAGCTCAAATGGATAAGCGTATGAGGAAGATTGAATCCGTCCATTTCAAGAACCCCCTTCATGTCCATGCTCCGCATGAAGAGGCAGATTTTCTTTTCGTTGGGTTTAACTCAACAAGGGGAGTGATTGAGGAAGTGATGGAGCGCCTTGAGGCTGATGGCGTGAAGGTTAATCATGTCCATGTCAGGCTCATTCACCCGTTTCCAAGCTCGGAGATTCTGCCGCATATTGAGAAAGCGAAAAGAGTCGTTGTCGTCGAAAATAACGCAACAGGCCAATTGACTAATCTGATGAAGATGAATGTCGGCCATGCTCATAAAATGACGAAGGTATTGAAATATGATGGCAATCCTTTCTTGCCGAATGAAGTATATTTTACATGCAAGGAGCTGGTTTAATTGGCTACATTCAAGGATTTTCGCAATAATGTCAAACCAAACTGGTGCCCTGGCTGTGGAGATTTCTCTGTTCAGGCATCTATTCAGAGGGCTGCAGCTAATGTTGGCCTTGAACCGGATCAATTAGCCGTTATTTCAGGGATTGGCTGTTCAGGCCGTATTTCAGGTTATATTCAGTCCTATGGATTTCATAGCATTCACGGCAGATCCCTCCCTATAGCACAAGGGGTCAAGATGGCAAACCGTGAATTGACCGTTCTTGCCTCAGGCGGGGATGGGGACGGCTTCGCCATTGGAATGGGGCACACGGTCCATGCTATACGGCGAAATATTGATATTACCTATATCGTCATGGATAACCAAATCTATGGATTAACAAAGGGACAAACATCCCCGCGGTCCGCTGCCGGCTTTAAGACAAAATCAACACCGTCAGGCTCCATTGAACAAGCCATCTCACCGATGGAAATGGCTCTGTCAGTTGGAGCAACCTTTGTTGCGCAAAGCTTCTCCAGTGATTTGAAGGACTTAACTGCACTGATAGAGGCCGGAATCCGTCATAAGGGATTCTCCTTGATTAATGTGTTCAGTCCTTGTGTCACGTATAACAAAATCAATACGTATGATTGGTTTAAGGAGAATTTAACAAAGTTAAGCACAATTGAAGGTTATGACCCTCATAATAAGGAAATGGCCATGCAGACATTAATGCAGCATGATGGGCTCGTGACGGGCTTAATCTATCAAAATACTGAACAGCCATCTTATCAGGAATTGGTATCCGGCTATTCAGAAGAACCATTATCCGAAGCAAATTTAACCTTAACACAGGATGATTTTGATCGCCTAACCGCGGAATTCATGTAATGGAATCCTAATCTTTCTTCATCAATATATATTAGGCAGGAACGCGATAATCCAGGGCGCTCCTGCCTTTTATTATGCTTTTCCTGTTCCTGCGAATCTTTCATAAGCAGGGATTATACAGTGATTGCCAAGAGAGGGATAATTTTAGCTGTTTGTACCATTGCTTCAGGGGAAATAGAGTATAAATATACTTTTTTATGAATGTCGTATGAAAGGCAGAATCTGTATGAATAAGACAGCAATGATTTTTACTGCAGCCATGTTTCTATCTGTATCCGTCTTGATTATTAATAACGGGGATTCTTATCATTCAAATGCCGAGGCAAAGATAAGTTTTTACTGGAATGAAATTGACGAAGGGGAATTACAGGAAGATAGCCTGTTTGGTCTTTTTTCCATCCTGGGCTTTGATAAGCCGTATATTAGGCAATTTACCGGTGCCATTTGTTTATTGCTTGCGTGGCTTCTGTACAGCTCAGGAGGGGATTGACATGATGACAAACAAAAGAATAGTGATTTTACTGCTGTCTTTTATAGGGCTGTATCTTTTGTTATCTCCTTTGGTAAATGTTATAAGGGATAGGTACTTAGCACAGGAGGTCTATGAAGTGGAGGAAGGTCAGATTTCCAGCAGTGCTGAGAATCAACAGAGCGGGAAAAACGATAATAAGAATAAGATCACAGAACCGCCATATGAGGATGGAGACATCATCGGTCAATTGATTATTCACAAGCTTGGCTTGGAAATTCCAATTGTGGAGGGGGTCCTTCAGAAAGACTTACAGAATGCGGTGGGGCATTTAGTGGAGACGGCCTATCCGAATGAAGGAGGCAATATCGTGATTGCCGGATTTAGAACGACTGATTCGGGTCCGTTATTTAATAAGCTGACAAGGCTTGAGGTGAAAGATCAGGTTGAGATTATTGATTTTCAACAAACATACATATATGAGGTAACAAATATTTGCATCATTGATAAGGACGAACAAGAGGATTTGCTCGATGAAATCAATGAGCAGCTGGCACTTGTCACAAGCACATGTGATGGAGCGGGAAGGATTGTTGTTATCGCCAATAAGGAAGAGAGATGAGGAACTGCATGATCTAAATGGATCATGACAGTTCTTTTTTTTGCCTTGAAATAAGCAGAGAAGCATCATTATTTGCCCTGTATAGGGAGATGTCTGGAAAAATTATCATAAAAAAATATCCATCATAGAGGCAGTTGTCTATACAGGGAGGAAACGCCCTTTACAAAAGATGGTAACTATTCTAAAATTTCTGTGATATTGAGCTGTCGTAAAGGATGTGTATGCAAGTTGGATGGGAAAATGAAGGCAATTGTAAAAACCAAAAGGGGTTATGGTGCTGAATTAGCAATGATTGATATTCCATCAATCCAGGATGATGAGGTGCTCATTAAAGTGAAGGCCACCTCCATTTGCGGAACAGATGTGCATATTTATACGTGGGATGACTGGGCCAAGAACAGAGTGAATCCCCCTTATGCGTTCGGACATGAATTCTCAGGTGAAGTTGTGGAAGTGGGGGCTGCTGTTTCGGGTATCCAAATAGGGGAGAATGTATCGGCAGAAACCCATATTATTTGCGGGAGATGTCCTCAATGCATGACAGGGCAATTCCATATTTGTCAGGAAACAAAAATTATTGGGGTGGATACACAAGGCTGCTTTGCTGAATATGTAGCCCTTCCGGCAAAGAATGTATGGGTAAACCCGAAGGATATGCCGGCTGCCATGGCTTCAATACAAGAGCCGATGGGAAATGCCGTTCATACGGTTCTCTCAGGAGAGGTTACCGGCAAGAGCGTTGCCATCATCGGGTGCGGACCAATTGGCATTATGGCAGTGGGAGTAGCTAAAGCCGCTGGTGCATCGAAGGTGATTGCACTTGATGTGAATGAATATCGATTGGAGCTTGCCAAAGGCATGGGAGCGAGTGCTGTCGTTAACTCTGCAAAGGAAGATGTTTTAAACCAAATGAAGCGGTTGACAGATGGATATGGTGTCGATGTCGTTTGTGAAATGAGCGGTCATCCAGAAGCCATCAATCAAGGATTTAAGATGGCGACAAATGGCGGAAGGGTTTCTATTCTAAGTCTTCCTGTCAAGCCGGTTTCTATTAATATTACGGATGATATTGTGTTTAAGGGGTTGACGGTACAAGGTATTACAGGAAGACAGATGTTTAAGACATGGGAACAAGTCTCTCGGTTATTGGAATCAGGCTTAGTAGATGCTGGAAAGGTCATTACACATCAATTTCCGCTCGAGGAGTTTGAGAAAGGCTTTGATTTGATGATCAAAGGGCAGTGCGGCAAGGTAGTCTTATTGCCATAATGAAAGGTAACGATAAATGATTAGTGAGGAGGAATTGGGGATGAAGGGTTTTGAGTATTTGCAGGCTGAGCTTGATGATATGAAGGAAAAAGGGGTGTTTCGCACACTCGTGCATTTGGAAACGGCTCAAGGGTCGAAGGTTCAAATTGATGGGAAATCGGTTATTCAATTATCATCAAATAATTATCTGGGCTTAACAGCTCATCCTAGGCTGCGTGAGGCAGCACTGGAAGCCGTCAAGACATATGGAGCAGGTACAGGATCGGTAAGGACGATTGCGGGTACATTCAATATGCATGGAGAGCTTGAGCGAAAGCTTGCTGAATTTAAGCATACGGAAGCGGCATTAGTCTTTCAATCGGGCTTTACGACGAATCAAGGTGTTCTTTCTGCTATTTTGACAGAAAAGGATGTTGTCATTTCCGATGAGTTAAACCATGCCTCAATCATTGACGGAATACGTTTGACAAAGGCAGCCCGCCGGGTTTATTCACACGTCAACATGGAGAGCCTTGAAGTAGCCTTGAAGGAAACACAATCCTATCGGAGGCGCCTGATTGTAACGGATGGTGTCTTCTCCATGGATGGCAATATCGCTCCCCTTCCTGCTATTGTAGAATTGGCGGAGAAATATGACGCCCTTGTGATGGTTGATGATGCTCATGCCTCTGGTGTTTTAGGAAAGAACGGACGAGGAACGGTCAATCATTTTGGGCTGGACGGTCGAGTTCATATTCAGGTCGGTACGCTAAGCAAGGCAATCGGTGTTCTTGGAGGCTATGTGGCAGGCCCCAAGACCTTGATTGATTATTTAATTCATAAAGGCCGTCCCTTCCTCTTCAGCACCTCCCATCCGCCCGCAGTGACGATGGCGAATATAGCAGCAATTGATGTGCTGCTGTCTGAGCCTGAGCTGATTGATAAACTATGGGAGAATACACGGTTTTTTAAAGAGGGACTTCATAAGCTTGGCTACGACACAGGAAGCAGCATGACACCCATAACACCTGTCATTGTCGGAGATGACAAGGCAGCATACGAGCTGTCCGATCGATTGTTTGAGTATGGGGTTTTTGCACAAGGGATTGTCTTCCCAACGGTTGCGAAAGGGAAAGCGAGAGTCCGAACAATCGTGACAGCAGAACACACGCGTGAGGAATTGGCCGAAGCGTTACGCATATTTGAACAAGCAGGAAAGGAATTGAAGCTAATAAAATAGCGTTTTAATAGAAGTCACTTGGTGCGAATCAGGTGGCTTTTTATATTTTTCGGCGAGGGATTTGACGGCATTTCGTTTGCTCGTTGATTTTTGGGGAAATATTGGTAAGGAGAGAGTGAGAAGCCCTGCAAAAGATCATTGGGGAAGGAGTAAGTTAGAGGAATGAATAACCGTAAAGTATCAAGTGAACTTGCATCATGGCTGAAGGCTATTCTAATCGCGGTTATTGTAGTGCTTGTTTGCCGTCAATTTGTCTTCACACCCACAACGGTTAAGGGGAAATCAATGATGCCAAGTCTACAGGATGGCAATCGTGTCATCCTTAGCAAGATTACCCATATCGACCGCTTTGACGAAGTTGTATTCCATGCGACCGATTCACCGGATAAATATGTCAAACGGATTATCGGCCTTCCTGGAGATAAAGTGGAAATGAAGAATGACACCTTATACATTAATGACAAGCCATACGAAGAAGAATATCTAGATGAGCTTAAATCCAGCCTGGATGACGCTGGTCTATTTACGGAAGATTTCACATTAAAGGAACTGACCGGTGAAGAAGTCGTTCCGGAAGGAGAAATGTTCGTATTAGGAGATAATCGCCCAAATAGTAAAGATAGCCGTGTGTTCGGATTTGTTCCGATGGAGCGGATTGTTGGAGAAGTAAAGATACGCTATTGGCCGATTAAGGATATAGGGATTGCCTTATAGGATAGTCACAGCCGTGCTCAACTGCTTGAGTACGGCTTTTTCTTTCCTCTAGTGCTATATTGTGAAATTTCGCTAAAAGCTTTATACTTACTTAATGTAAACTTACCTATTACCAATCAAATGGAATTCGATCCATAGATGATGATATTGGATAGAAAGGGGATTTTTTATGAACGAACAGCAACGATTAGATTCGGCCGCTGCTAAATCTGAAAAGAAACCTGATAAGGATTACAGTAAATATTTTGAAGCTGTCTATATGCCTCCTTCATTAAAGGATGCAAAGAAGCGCGGGAAAGAAACGATAAGTTACCATCAAGATTTCAGCATCCAAGACCAATACAGCCGCATGGGAGAAGGGCGTAAATTCTATATTCGCACGTACGGCTGCCAAATGAATGAGCATGATACAGAGGTGATGTCCGGAATCTTAATGGCTTTAGGATATGAACCGACGGACAAGGTGGATGAGGCTAATGTGGTGCTGCTGAATACCTGTGCCATCCGTGAAAATGCAGAGAATAAGGTATTCGGTGAGCTTGGCCACTTGAAAAGCTTAAAAAGAAATAAACCGGATTTATTGCTCGGTGTATGTGGATGTATGTCTCAGGAAGAATCAGTCGTTAATAAGATTCTACAAAAGCATGCGTTTGTCGATATGATTTTTGGCACTCACAATATTCATCGTTTGCCTGAAATTCTGATGGAAGCCTATATGTCTAAGGAAATGGTCGTTGAGGTTTGGTCTAAGGAAGGCGATATTATCGAGAATCTTCCGAAGGTGCGTAAAGGAAATATTAAAGCTTGGGTCAATATTATGTATGGCTGTGATAAGTTTTGTACATATTGTATCGTTCCTTACACACGAGGGAAGGAACGAAGCCGGAGACCAGAGGATATTATTCAAGAGGTCCGCAGCCTGGCAGCTCAAGGATATCAGGAAATCACCTTGCTAGGTCAAAATGTAAATGCTTACGGAAAAGATTTTGAAGACCGTGATTATCGTTTAGGTGATTTAATGGAGGATATCCGCAAGATTGACATACCGCGTATCCGCTTTACGACAAGCCATCCGCGTGATTTTGATGATCACCTGATTGAAGTGCTGGCTAAGGGAGGCAATATGATGGACCACATCCATCTGCCTGTACAGTCTGGTAATAACGAAGTATTAAAGATCATGGCTCGAAAGTATACCCGTGAGCAATATTTAGAGCTTGTCAGGAAAATCAAGGAAGCGATTCCGGATGTGAGTTTAACGACGGATATCATTGTCGGTTATCCAAATGAAACGGATGAACAATTCGAAGAAACACTCTCCTTGTATAAAGAAGTGGAATATGATCTTGCGTATACATTTATTTATTCACCGCGAGAGGGCACTCCTGCAGCGAAGATGAAGGATAATGTGCCGATGGAAGTGAAAAAACAACGGCTGCAGCGCTTGAATGCTGTTGTCAATGAAACGGCACTCAAGAAAAATAAGCAATATATCGGACAGGTTCTGGAAGTGCTTGTTGAAGGGGAAAGCAAGAACAATCCAGATGTACTTGCAGGCTATACGACGAAGAATAAGCTAGTCAACTTTGCTGGAGATAAATCTTCTATTGGCAAGATTGTCAAGGTCAAAATTACCGATGCAAAAACATGGTCACTAAATGGAGAGATTGCTGTTGAGCCGGAAACAGAAATTATAGGGGTAAAGGCGGGAGTATAAATGGAAAAATTCACGAAAGAACAAATTATTGATAAGGCAAGAGATTTAGCACGGATGATTTCAGAAACAGAAGAAGTAGATTTCTTCAAAAGAGCAGAAGAACAAATCAATGGCAATCAAACGGTTGCTGAACTTATGTCTGTCATTAAGGGGCTTCAAAAGCAGGCGGTCAACTTCCAGCATTATGGAAAGACAGAAGCATTGAAGAAGACGGAGGAAAAGCTGGCGAAAGTGGAAAGAGAGCTTGATGAAATTCCTGTCGTTCAGGAATTTAAGCAATCACAGGTGGAGGTAAATGACATGCTGCAAATGGTTGCAAACGTCATTTCCAATACGGTTACAGACGAAATCATCAAATCCACAGAAGGTGACCTTCTCCATGGAAAGACAGGCTCTAAGCTAAAAAGCGAAGAGGGCAGCCACAGCTGTTAATAAAAGAATCCAGTACGGTACTTTTACCTTACTGGATTCTTTTTTTGTTCTGCTTTCCCTTGCCATTCACAATAAATCATGGCTTCTTGTACATACTAACAAAAAATAACGGCTTAATAGGAGTTAGCTATGATCAAGAAATGTATATATACAGTCTTATGGGCACTAGGGATGTTCCTGCTTTTTTTGGCCCTGCTTTTAACCTGGATTCATCATGATATTCGAAAAGGGAGGGAGGCTGCTAAGGATGACAGCAGCCCGGTTATCTACCCCGTAAGGCAGAGTAACTTCGAGTTATTTACCGAATGGGATACATTTTATCCGCAGTTCGCTCGGGATATTGAACAGGCGAAGGAGTATGTGTATATCCATTTCTTTTCGATTGGAAGCGGGGAAGCCAGTGATCGGTACTTTGATTTATTAAAGAAAAAGGCAAAAGAAGGAGTACAGGTGTATTATTCTGTTGACCGCGCTGGTTCTCTTAAGGGAAATCGAGCATGGTTCAAGAAGCTTGAGGAAGCAGGTGTCCATGTCACCTACAGCAATGATCCTCATTTTCCGCATATTTGGTATACCATTCAGCACCGTAATCACCGCCGTATAGCCATTATGGATGGCAAGGTGGCTTATACAGGCGGAATGAACGTCGGAGAGAAGTATACGAAATCAAGCTGGCATGATTATCAGCTGCGGATGACAGGGGAAGGCATACAGGATTTTGAAAAGCAATTCTGTCATGACTGGAAAATAAACACGGGAGAATCCCCGCCTCTGCACACGGTACGGGCTTCTGCAGGCGTCACCCCGCATTACTTGAAATCGTATTCAAGCGGGTATGAGGTAGTCAATGATCTTATTCAGGCCTTTCATTCAGCTAAGGAGGATATTATCATTGCCACGCCTTATTTTATCCCGGATAATGAAGACTTCATGGATGCGCTCAAGAAGGCTAAGAAGCGGGGAGTAGAAATCACGATTATGTGGCCGAAGCATTCAGACGGCCTTATGCTCACGCAAGCTGCTTATCCCTTTGTGAAAGAGGCACTCAAAAATGGAATGAACGTATATCAATATGAAAAGGGAATATTTCACGGAAAGCTAGTGCTGATCGATCGCAAATACCCTCTCATTGGAACAGTGAATATTGATTCTCGCTCCTTACGCTTAAATGATGAAATGACGCTGTTTATGGATGATTCTCCATTTACGGATCGTATCATTAATCAAGTGGAGCGAGATTTGGATGACTCATCTAAAATTACGCTGGATTATTTCAAAAAGCTTTCGACAAAGGACAAAATCCTCATGAAAATTGCCAAATGTGTTGATTATTATTTATAATAGACCTATCGACAAGAGCGAACACCAAAATTGGGAATCGCTCTTTTTTTGATAACGATTCAAATCCAGCTGAAGGGAGCAAGGAAATGAGTAAAGTGAAATGGGGAATTTTAAGTACGGCTAACATTGGACAAACACAAGTTATTCCTGCCATCAACCGTTCAAAGCTGGGGGAAGCAATCGCTATCGCAAGTTTGAGCGGAAGAGCACAGGAGGCAGCCGACAAACTGGGCATACCAAAGGTTTATGAATCCTATGAGGCACTATTGAGTGATGAAGAGATTGATGCCGTCTACATTCCGCTCCCAAATCATCTCCATGCCAAATGGGTAATGGAGGCAGCAAAAGCCGGCAAGCATGTGCTTGTCGAAAAGCCTGCTTCATTGACAGCGCATGAAATGGAAGAGATGTTGGATGTATGTAACCGTCATGGTGTCATTTTCATGGAAGCATTCATGTATCAATTCCATGCCCAGCATAAGCGGGTTAGGGATATATTGAAAACGGGTGAGATTGGCGAAGTGAAATATATGTATGCCAGCCATTCTTTTTTCCTTGATGATGAGGAAAATATCCGCCTTTCACCAGAAAAGGGCGGGGGTGCATTATATGATGTAGGCTGTTACAATATCCATGCTTTCCGTCATATCCTGCAGGCTGAACCAAAAGAGGTGCGAGTATTCTCTAAAATGAATAATCCTTATCATATTGATATGACGACAACCGGACATCTTTGGATGGATAATGGCGTTCAGGCCATGTTTGATTGCAGCTTCGAGATGAAAACGAGGGATGAGTACAGGGTAGTAGGTACGAAGGGAGAGATTATCTGCCAGCATGCCTATCGTCCAGATCGTAAAGACCATAAAGGGACCTTGGTCATCAAAACGAATGAGGAAACAAGAAAAGAAATCATCTCCTGTGATCAATACCTTATGCAGGTGGAGCATTTTGCTGAGTGTGTGATTGAAGGGAAACAACCGCAATATACGGGGACTGATACCTTGCAGAATATGAAGGTGATTGACGCTTGCTATGAATCCATCCGGACAAATCAAACCGTAACCCTTCTCTAAGTAACCGAAGCTGATCTAATAAGCTCCATAAAGGAGTTCTTTGGATCAGCTTCTTTTCATACTAAGGCTGATGGCAGACAAACTGTTCAAACGAATCAAACCTAACCAAAAAAAGCAGGCAGAATCCTAAATGGGAATTCTGCCTGCATAGGCTGATATGGTTTAATCACCAGCCGCGGGAAGCACCGCCTCCGCCTGATGAACCTCCTCCTCCGCCTCGAGAGCCGCCCCCGCCTCTACCTCCGCCGTTTCTTGCGATTGCCGAGAGTATATGAAGCAGCATGTACGTAAAGGTCCCGCCAAAGAAGGTCATGTCGATGATAATAAAGATGATAATGATGGCTGCAATCAAGATTTTTTTCCAAGTGGCCATTCCGCTTTCTTGGCCCGCGTTGCTGGAATTCTCCGTTAAGCTATAGTCACTGATAGAATCAGCCGTTTCATCAAGACCATATTCAGCAGCTACCTCGTTAAATAATTGCTCATATGTAAGGATGATAGCTTGGTCAGGCTTGCCCTCTTTCCAATATGGCATTGTGTATTCATCAAGGATACGGCCAACCTTGCCATCCGGCAGTGCACCCTCAAGTCCATAGCCGACTTCAATCCGGGCTGATTTATCGGAGTCGTTTTCCTCAAAGGCCATGAGAAGAAGAACGCCATTTTCCAGTTCCTTGTCACCAAGACCATATTTCCGGAACGCTTCAAGTGCATATTCTTCTGGAGTGGAACCATCTAAAGAATCAATGGTCAGCACAGCAATTTGTGCTTTTGTCTGATCCTCCAGTTTTCTTCCTAATTGATTGAGTCCTTGCTTTTGTTGTTCAGATAAGATTCCGGCAAAATCTTGAACATAAATATCCCCTTTAGGTTCCGGGACTTCAGCATGAATGATATTCCCTGCGAAGCTTGATGCAATCACTGCAAGCATGCTCAGAATCAGGAATAGTTTTTTGCACATCAGTCTGTACCAAAATCAACTGTCGGAGCTTGATCAGCGCCTTCAGAAGAACGGAAATATTCCTTTTCATCAAAATTGAACACACCCGCAATCATGGAACCTGGGAATCGCTTAACCTTTTTGTTATAGGAAGCCACTTGATCGTTATAATCCTTGCGAGCTACCGCAATACGATTTTCGGTGCCAGCCAGCTCATCCATTAATTGCTGATAATTCTTGTTAGCCTTCAGGTCAGGGTAATTCTCAACCACAACAAGTAATCGATTTAAAGCACCAGTTAATTCATCATTGGCAGTTGCCTGATCTTCAGGGGTTCTGGCGCCGGCTAAATTTGCCCGTGCCTGTGTGACATCATTAATGACTGATTCCTCATGGGATGCATACCCTTTAACTGTGTTTACTAGGTTGGGAATCAAATCAGCTCTTCTTTGCAGCTGTGTCTCAATTTGGGAATAAGATTGATCGACGTCTTCCTCAGCTGAAACAAAGCCGTTATAGCTGGAGGCAAACATGGCAATCAGGATGCCTACCACAGCAATGCCGCTGATAAGGATAATTGTTCCTCTTTTCATACTGTACACTCCTTTCAATTCATAACCTATATAACGTTTCACATGCGGAAAGGTTTCACTTCACCATTTTACCCTGAAAACAGCTTCTGCAACCTTCTAGCAAACGTTGTTTAAATTTGGCAGGGTTAGGGGATAACATGCTAAAGGGACGGAGAGAGAAGGAGGGATAAGATGAATTGGAAGGTATGGAATACGATTGTTTTCGTGTTGGTAATTGCCATGAATGCACTTGCTAATCTTCTCCCCATCAATGGGAAGACAACAGGAGAAATATCTAATCAAATCAATGTATTAATTACACCGGCAGGATATGCCTTTTCTATATGGTCGCTCATTTATATACTGATTGGCATTTGGATAATCCGCCAGTTCATCGGTGACAGGGGAGAATCTCCTGTATATACAAATACATGGCCTTGGTTTATCATGAGCGGTTTATTCAATATCGGGTGGCTTCTTGTATGGCATTATGAATTGTTCCTGTTAAGTATTGTGTTTATGCTGATGTATTTGATCAGTCTCATCATGCTATATAGAAGGCTGACTGAAGCACGAGCCACAATCCTTGAAAAGGCTCCCTTTTCCATTAATCTTGGCTGGATTAGTGTGGCGACGATTGTCAATATCGCTTATGTGCTGAAAGTGAATGGCTGGAATGGGTTTGGGCTGACTGATGAGATATGGACAATGATCATGCTTGCTATAGGAGCTGTTCTGGCAGTCCTATTCAGGATAAGGGAAGGGGATTTTCTCTACCCGCTTGTTTTCGTATGGGCTTATATAGCGATTGGAGTAAAGAATATGGGGGAAGCTGAAATGGCGGCATTTACGGCCTTTATAGCAGCCGTTGTTATTCTTATAGCCGATATAATCCCTTGGCGAAAAAAAAACTAGGAGACTCAAGGCATGTGCCGGGTCTTATTTACTTTGTGGGAACCGTCATTTTGTTTCTCTTTTGAAAGCAAGAAAATTTGAACGGCTGTGCAGGGTACAAGACCAATTAATGGAGCTGTTATGGATGAAGCTATTCATAGGGGGCTGCTAGACGATAAGATTCAGACAGAGGGGAATGGTCGAGTTAATCTCAAGTGAAAAGCAAAGTGATAATCAAAGGATGCCCAGTCTTAAACCATTATTGATAGGGGAAAAGGAGCGCTCAGAATAACGCTCCTTTTTCTTATGCTTATATGGATACTTCCTTCATTTCATTCTTTGCATAAAGACGGTACATCAAGAGATAGATACCAGCTGAAAGGAAAGCGACGACTGCTAAGATATAGGTCGTTTCCCGGGAGCCAATCAAGCCCGTTAAAGTAATGGATAGAGGAGCTAGTACTCGGCCAATGCTGAAACGGAGCTGTGCGGCTGAGAAATACATGGCTCGCTGATGCTTTGGCGCAATGACAGAGACGAAATTCTGGGCTATTCCAACGGTCATCAGCTCAGCAAGGCTGAAGATGATAATACTCACGATATACATCCATGGATAAGGGAATAAGCCCATTAATAGAATGGATATCCCATATAAGATTGAGGAGCCGGCGAATACATATTTCTCCCGATAAGTCATCATCCACTTCGTCACAAGAACGGTGCATAGAGCGACAATTCCGCCATTTAACGCCACAACAAAGCCGAAGAGCTCTGTTGCGCTCAAGGAGACAATCAAATTTCCTAAGGAAAGCAAGGTTGCTTCATCTACGGTCTCGGTAATATGTATGGGTATGAATAAATCCAATTGCATAAAGGTTTGCGAAACCAGGATTCCAGCGAGAATAAAAAGCAGCAATACCCGATCGGTAAATATAACTCGGTAATCAGCAAACTGTCCTTTGACGACCTGCTTGAAGCTGAGTGATTTGCTGGTTGCTGCTTCTCTGTCAGGAATGGTTTCCCGAGAGAAGAAGTAGAGGAGCAGGAATAAAAAGATCGCTCCGCAAGTAACAATCACAAGCAGCCAGAATCGGTGATTGGTGAAGAAAATGGCCCCTATTATCGGACCAACGACGACCGCAATATTAGTCATCATATAAAAGATGGAAAATACATAGCTTCTATTCTTGGGCTCAACCACATCCGCAACCATTGCCTGGGCTGCAGGCTGATAAATATTCGAAAATAAACTAGCAATGGTAAAGCCAATAAAGCCAAACATAGCTGAATCAATGGCAGGGTGACTGGCTAAAGCGAAGATGCCGTAACCCATGGCCTCCCCTCCAATAGCGATGAGCATCATTCGTCTCCTTCCGAAGTGGTCGGCAAAAAAGCCTCCGAATAATCCACAGACAACCGCGATTACTTGTGACAGCATCAAAAGTGCACTTGCGGTTGTGATTCCCATTGTCTCTGCAAAATAAATGGCAAGGAAGGGAAAGACCATCCAAAAAGCTATTTGTACAAATGCCTCACCAAGCAAACGAACCTTCAGGTTGGTGTCCCAATGTCTAATACTCATATGTTTACTCCTTCTACTGGTATCTGTTTCTAGTGAGCTGTTTAATAGTAAATAAAAAATTATCGCACTATTATTTATTCTTATATAATAGATGATTCTTGTAAACACTTAAATTATTTTAAAATGCTCTGTTAATTTCAATGGTAGTTCTACAGCAGGTGAAACCAAGAGGTCCTCTCTGTCCGCTAATCCAGCAGTCCATCGCCTAAAACGTATTGAGCGTAGTTCTACTATCGGCATTCATCTTTAACAGAGCCAAAAAAAAAGAACCTCTTTACAGAGGAACTGTTCATGGGGCGATTTTGACCCCATAATTTCGCAGGGCCTGCTTTAATGTGCTTGAGGTGGAAAAATGACTTAAGTTAATGCCTGATTGGATTGTATAGAGTGCGACCTCCGGTTTCATTCCTGAAATGGTGGCGGAAATACCGAGAAGCTTGAGCATTTTGGTTAATCTGGAGAGCTGCTCTGAGATGAGGACGTCAATGACGGGGATACCGGACATATCGATGAAAAGATGATTGACCTCGAGATGAATACACTGGTTTGGGACAGCCTTTAGAACAAATTCGAATCGTTCAGAATCCATCTGTCCGGTTAAAGGGAGGACGCCGATTTGATTGATTAATGGAATAACAGCCGTACTCAACTCATTGATAAGCCGCTGTTGTTCAGACAATTGACGGTTCTTGTATGTATCCATCCGGTGGATAAAATGAGATAGCATCCGGTCAAATCCTTCATTAATGAGAGAAAACCAATGACAGGTGATGCCGAGGGTCAGCTCTTTTCCTTGGCTAAGGATAAATTGTTCAATATATTGACAATAGATTCGACGGTCATGTGTTAGAAGGTCGGCAAGGTAAGAAACAGAGATATTCAACTGTAAGCTTCTTTTCATGACAATGTCTGCCCATTCTTTCAAATGTGATTCGAAAAATCGAGAGCTGTCCAACAGACGGCTGTTAATTGTTTTAACGGTAGTGTTGGCTATTTCTTTTAATATATCTGCCGGCAGGCTCTCGCGGTTGGTGTCCATTTGGATCATATCATTCAGAATGGATTCATGATTATCTTTTAAAAAGTCATACAGTTGGATATCTGTTAGTGGTTTCATTTGATTTCCCCAATTCTTAATTTAATCTCTCCATTGGCGTTGTTAAGCCTAGTGTATCGTATGATTTCAAAATTCGATACTTACAAATAATTTAAGGGGGGTTAGAAGAGGGGGCTATTTCTGTAGCTAACGGTCGAAAATTCTTGATGAATAAACGTTCTTTTTGAAAAAAGTCGGCAAAAAGAGGAGAAAATCCTACCTTCAAAAGGCGTTCATACCCTTTTTGAAGAGATTTTTCAAGCGGATTATGCGAAAGCTCTATTGTATCCTTACCGATGTCGAATTGGATAGGTGTCGAAAAATTTTCATCTATTTCTTGAAAGAAAGGGTAAAAATTTGTGAGATTACCAAATATTGATTAGAATATAAGAGAGTGTTGATATTCTTTGTTAGCAATAAGGGTAAATAATAAAGACTGAATATTCAGAACAACACGATCGATTAGCGACGAGGAGGGATTTGATGGTCACAAAGCAGGATACAAGTTTGCCCCTTCGCAAGGAAGTTAAAATGCTTGGCAATATTCTAGGGGAAATATTAATCTATCAAGGCGGACAAGAACTGTTTGATACAGTTGAACGAATCAGAATCATGTGTAAGTCCCTTCGTCTTCATGTCGAGGATGAGACATACCATGAATTAAAGAAAGAAATTGCTTCCCTATCACCATTGATGAGGATGCAGGTTATTCGAGCATTTTCTGTTTATTTTCATTTAATCAATGCAGCGGAACAGAATCATCGAATAAGACGACGCCGTGATTACCAATTAAATTCAGAGGATGAGCAGCCTGGTTCCATTGAACAGGCGATTCAATCCATGAAGGATAAACAAATATCCGGAGAAATTATCCAAGATGTTCTTAAACGTTTGTCATTAGATTTAATTATCACAGCCCACCCGACTGAAGCGACGAAGAGATCGGTTCTTGAGATACAGAAAAGGATATCCAATCTGCTTATTCGTTTAGACAGTCCTCTCTTGACGAACAAGGAAAGAAAGAATATTGAGGAAAGCTTATATAATGAGATTACGACATTATGGCATACAGACGAATTAAGGGATCGAAAGCCGACTGTTATTGATGAGGTTCGTAACGGACTCTATTATTTTGATAAGATCTTTTTTGATGTGCTTCCGGAAATACATCAAGAGGTGGAGGACAGCCTGAAGGAACATTATGAGGATGATGACTGGAATGTGCCGACATTTCTCCGTTTTGGATCATGGATTGGCGGAGATAGGGATGGCAATCCCTTCGTAACGCCTGAAGTGACATGGGAGACATTGACAAGACAACGTGGCCTTGTTCTGAGAAAGTATGAGAAAGTATTAATTGAATTAATGAAACGCTTATCGCATTCCAGTGCGAGAGCCCCAATAAGTGATGCTATTTTGCAATCGGTCGAATACGGCGAGTCAAACTATATAGCAGCAGATAAAAGATGGCCTGTACATAATGAAACCTATCGTCGTATGCTTGCTATTGTAATCGAAAGACTGCGAATGGTTGGTGAAAGCTCTCTAGGATATAAAAGCGCCAATGAACTACTGGACGATTTACAGATGATCAAGGAAAGTATTTATGGTCACCACCCAAAAGCGCATGAATTGAAGCTTCTTCAGAAACTTATCCGTCAGGTTCAATTATTTGGATTCCATCTTGGTACATTGGATATCCGGAATCATAGTGAAGAGCATTCTGCCGCATTAACGGAAATATTGAAGAAGGTTAATATAGAGAAGGATTATCAGGCACTTACAGAAGAGAAGAAGCTGGATTTGCTTGAGAACCTGCTGACAGACCCCCGGCCATTATTGCTCGCTCGTGAGGAATACAGCGAGGAAACGTGGGAAATGATTGAGGTATTTGACCTGATCAAGAGAGCACATAAAGAATTTGGAAAGGAATCAATCCGTGTTTATATTGTCAGTATGACCAGATCAGCGAGTGATTTGCTTGAAGTGCTGCTGCTGGCCAAGGAGGCAGGACTATATAGACGCCATGTTGATGGGACAGTTGAGAGCGATTTGAATGTTGCCCCTCTGCTTGAGACGATTGAGGATCTATCCAATGGTTCAGCCATCCTTCAGACACTGCTGCAAATGCCGGTATATCGTGAGCATTTACGCATCTTGAATAACCAGCAGGAAATTATGCTGGGCTATTCAGATGGAAGTAAGGATGGAGGCACATTGACAGCAAATTGGAAGCTGTACAAGGCCCAGATTGAACTGCATGATATAGCGAAGGAATATAGTGTATCAACGAAGTTTTTCCATGGACGCGGCGGTTCACTTGGCAGGGGCGGCGGTCCGCTTAGCCGAAGCTTATTATCACAACCGCTTGAAACGCTTGGGGATGGAGTGAAGATTACCGAACAAGGCGAGGTTCTCTCATCTCGCTACCTCATTAAAGATATAGCTTCCCGTTCACTGGAACAAGCGGCTTCAACCTTGATTGAAACGGCGGCTAATGTGTCGAAACGTTCGGAGCAAGGTCATTTCCGTGATCCATCGTGGGTGAGAGCAATGGAGGAAATTTCGGACATTTCCTATCAGAAGTATCAATCTCTTGTATTCCATGATGAAGGTTTCTTAACTTATTTCAACCAAGCTACTCCTCTAAAGGAAATCGGTGAGCTCAACATCGGTTCAAGGCCAATGGCGAGAAAAAATAGTGACAAGTTTGAGAACTTAAGAGCCATTCCATGGGTGTTTGCCTGGACGCAAAGCAGGCAGCTATTCCCTGCCTGGTATGCAGCCGGATCCGGCTTAATGAGATATGTAGAACAGGCACAGGGAAATATTCATATCTTGAGAGAAATGTATCAGGACTGGCCATTTTTCCGTTCCACGGTCGATAATTTACAAATGGCACTTATGAAGGCAGATTTAAAGACTGCGAAGGAATATGCTGCTTTAACAAGTGATCCGGAGATTGGGACAAGAATCTTTGCTAATATTGTAGAAGAGTACAACCTAACGAAGAGGGTGCTGCTTGATATTACCGGTGATGAGGAACTTCTTGAGCAAACGCCGAATATTAAGGATTCGGTTCACCGCCGTAATCCATATGTTGATCCTCTGAACTTCATACAGGTGCACTTAATCCATGAATTACGGGAAAAGGACGGGAAAGATACGGATTTGCTTATCCAGGTTTTGCACACAATCAATGGTATAGCTGCAGGGCTTCGTAATACGGGTTGATTAATGCAGATATTCAGTAGGGATGTCACTCCCTTCTGCGAAAGAGGCGGGGAATCATTATGGTTCTTCGCCTTTTATGCTGTTTTAAATCGTGCGGGCTAAAGGAATTGGGTAAAGCGGCAAGGATGCAGTCGGTTGAAGAATGAAAGATAAGATGGGGAGTGATAGTGATGATAGCTAAAAAAATATGGCGGTTACTAGGGCCAATTATTTTAATCAGTTCCGTTGCAGCAGGATGTTCCATTAATGAAACGGATTTAGAAGAAGTAAAAGGTGCTGGCCTTACATATAGTGAGTATTTCAAATCCTTTGACGAGCTGGACGAGAGGGAAAACATTCATTACTACAAACCTATATCACTTAGCGACGGAGAATCCTCTTTACTAAATGATATAGAAGAGAGGATGAATCCGTTTAATTCCGAAAAGCTGCCCTTCCATGTTGATGAGGAAAAAGCGTATTTGGTGACCTCAAAGGATGAGAAAGGTAAACCCAAGGATGAGGTTCAATTGAGCTATTTCGGAAGCACATCAGAGGAGTTTTTTATCATTTCTGTCACAGAGGTAGATGAGAATCCGCTTAAAGGATATGTTTATGCGGATAGCTATGATTCAATAGGAAACCAATTGAAAAAAGAAATTCTAACGGATGATTTACCGATTTATCAGCAGATTGTGACAACAAATAGTGCTTTATTATACTCCTACTATGATTATGATGAAACGAATAATCGTATTGATACTGTTGGGACGGCAGCTAATGAAATGTATGCTTATTATAATAAGTGTATTTATCATATCGGTTATCTCATCGACCAAGAAAAGAATACAGAGGAAATGCAGGAAAGGATGCTTCATTTAGCCCGTGAATATATTTTAGGAAGTCATTTGTAAGCATGCACTGAAGACAACTGAATCTTTAAAGCCGACCGCTTTCAATTGGAGCGGTTTTTTTGCTTCTTTACACGCTAATAGTCTATATAGAAGAATCACAAAGGAGTGTTTTAACAATCAGTGTATCTGAATGATAAACAAATCCTTAAGAAAAGAAAAAGGGAAAATTTGGAGAATTCAGAAAGTTGGTGTATAATATTGGAAATAATAGGATTATAGTCCTGTTACTAAAGGTGGAGGTGTGGAGGGTGAAATAATACACGAGACTGCCAAATAAACTCCTTTGCTTACCGAAGAGACAGAATTATTACTCGCTTGACCATTTTTGTAGAGTAGGTGGATAGGATGGATGATTTATTAAATCAATACATAGGGGTTGGGACTCAAGCTCTGTTTCCAGTATTTGAAAACGGGTATCCGCTAACGAAGGTTTATTCCGTTAGCGGCGAATCAATTATACAAATGTCTACCATTCAGTTGATTAAGGAAAGTATTATTCGGTATGGTTCCGATTATGATGGAGCAATGAAGAGCTCGAAACATCATTTGGGTAAAAGCTATGTACTTCCGCTGCAAATCAGTGGTCATTATAAGATTTATATGTTTCCAACAAAAGCTTGCCTTCAAGCGGACTGTGTTTGGATTGCTCTTGATCATTATAAGGGCTGTGAGAAGGTGGACAATCAACATACTCGCATTTATTTATCTCATAATACTTCTATTATTGTTGAATGTAAGGCTACAATCCTCATGCATCGTTTCAATAAAGCCTTAACCTTAAAAAACAAGATTGATAACTTTCTTATAAGCATGAAATCCTGATAGAAGAAACCCGCTGTATTTGGCGGGTTTTTCTTTATAATATCCCAAAATGTGTTACTATATAATTATTCAGAATTTTCTATACATAATAGTACTTTAGGGTATTTTTTTAGAAAATAGGAAATAGGACACTGTTTTTTGAAAACTTAATTGATTCTCAATACTAAATGTGATAAATTCTATGTATAAAGTTATAATTTACACTTTTTTAAATATTTATATGGTATAAAAGTCATGTTATCTCAAAGAGTCATTAGGAGGAGAAGAAAAATGGAAAAGGGGCAACCCAATGAAAATTTACTCGCAAATATGGCTAATATTGGTGATGTGGTAGAGTTTAAACGTCGAGATTTAAATATCATTGGAAAGGTATCACTAGTGAAGGAACTATCTTGCATTGTTGATATCGACTTGGATGTAGCAACTTATTTCGGCTATGAGACTCCTAAAACGGTTGTTCGCCATGGTAATTACAAAATTATTTCCAGTCCAGAAAGTGTCTATAGCAGCAAACTTCATGCTGCTGAACTGTAATGTGTAAATCTCCATAACATAGGTAAAATAGGCAAGAGTGTATACATACTGAATAGGGAGAATGATTCAATTATGGATAGTACCTTGATTATGCCCAAAAGAATGAGTTTGGCCATGTCACTCATGCTATCATAATAATAGTTAGACCCCTATTTTTTGCACCCAGTGAAGACTGGGTGTTTTTTTTGTTTATTTACAATAATTGGTAGGAAATCCCGGTGTATTTGGAGAAATAAAACACGGAGCGGGCTTCAGCATCATAGGTATTCGGAGGAGCTCGTGATTGATGTGGGGGGCGACAGTGACAAATAAGCTGGAGAGGGGGAGAGATTCCTAAAGGGAAGACATTCTACTAGGAAAGGGAGAGATAGAATGAGGTTGTCATTTTTGTTGGATCAGAATATTCAAGAGTTTGGCGAGTATCCCTTTTTATACTATGGTGAAAAGAAATTCACAAATGTCGAGACAAGAGCATATGCCAATCAGTTAGCGATAGAGTTACAGCGGTCAGGAATTAAAAAAGGAGACCGTGTGATCGTTATGATGCCGAACAGTCCAGAAGTTCTCATTGCCTATCAAGCGATAACGAGAGCTCAAGCGGTCATTGTTCCAGTACTCTTTACTCTTCACCCGAAGGAAATCGCCTATATAGCTGAGAATTGCGAGGCAGCTAGAATACTTTCATCTTCCTCCATCCAAGGTCAAGTCAATCAGATTGAGAAAGAACTGAGTACAAATATCCCCATTGTCATGATAGATGATTTGAGTGATCTGACATCCCCCTCGGTCCGAGTAGAGGAGAATGACGGCATGCATGTGCCAGACTTCAATGATGATGAGGTAGCAGTCATTTTGTATACATCAGGCACCACTGGCAGTCCGAAAGGTGTCATGCTTACTCATAGGAATTTATATAAGAATGCGGTTAACTCCTCCGTTCATGCTAATGTGGAACGCGGGTCCACAATTGGGGCTTTGCCTCTTGCTCATGTATTTGGTCTGACCATTTCACATGCGTGCTATGTGACAGGGAGCTCAATTGTCATCTTTCCCCGTTTTATTCCGAGTGAAATCTTTTCGGCAATTGAGAGATATCAAGTAAAGTCATTTTCAGTCGTTCCAGCCATGATTTATGCCATGATGGCTTCAAATGATGCTGAGCGTTTCGACTTAACTAGCCTGGAATCGGTCAGCTCAGGCTCTGCGCCGCTCCCTGTTTCATTGCTGCAAGCCTTTGAGAAGAAATTTGGCGCTTCTGTATATGAAGGGTACGGTTTATCTGAGGCAAGTCCCATTGTTACGGCCCATAAGAAAGGAATACCCATTAAGCCTGGGTCTGTCGGTATTCCAATTCCGGGCGTGGAATTAAAGGTTGTAGATACGACAGGACAGGAAGTTCCAAGAGGAGTTATTGGCGAAATCGTTTTAAGGGGAGAGCATATCACCCCGGGATATTTTCAGAATGAACGTGAATCAGAGAAGGCAATTGTTCAAGGATGGCTTCATACGGGTGATATTGGCCAGATGGACGATGAGGGGTATCTCTATATCGTTGACCGGAAGAAGGACCTTATTATTAAGAATGGATTTAATATATATCCTCGGGATTTAGAAGAGGTTCTCTCAAGACATAAAGCGGTCATTGAAACAGCGGTTATTGGTGTTCCTGATGAACAGTCCGGTGAGGAGGTCATGGCCTGTGTCGTTAAAAAGCCTAATGAAGAGGTTACGGAAGAGGAGCTCATCGCTTATTGTGCAGAACAGATAGCTAAGAATAAGCTTCCAAAGCATATTGTTTTTCTCTCGGAGCTTCCGCGTAATGGTGTCGGAAAGGTATTGAAGGCAAGTTTACGTAAATCGATTGCGGAGGGAAAAGTCTAATTGAATAAGCATGAAGGAGTGAGTACGCTATGCGTAAGACAATCACGGCGACGCCCAGGGGGTTAATGGTTGATTCTTTCCCTTATCGCCTTTATCAAAAAGCCAAAAAAGTTGGTACGTGGAATCCGGCAGAAATTGACTTCACACAGGATGCGAAGGATTGGCAGGCGGCAACCGACACTCAAAGGCAGAGTATATTACGCCTTCTCTCCCAGTTTCAGGCTGGAGAGGAAGCGGTTACACTTGATTTGCTTCCTTTAATCATGGCGATTGCAAAGGAGGGACGGATAGAAGAGGAGATGTTCTTGACAACCTTCCTGTTTGAAGAGGCGAAGCATACAGAATTTTTTCGAACGGTACTGGATGCGATTGGCGAAAAAGGTGAATTGAATCTGCTTTTAAGTGACTCCTACAAGCAGGTTTTCCATGTGATTCTTCCTGAAACGATGGACCGTTTGATTACAGATCAGTCTCCTGAAGCCATCGCAGATGCTTCGACGGTATACAATATGTTTGTGGAGGGTGTATTAGCTGAAACGGGCTATTTTTCCTTCTATAAATCGTTGGAGGAGTCAGGGATTATGCCTGGTTTGCTGGAGGGCATCGGGCATTTGAAGAGAGATGAGTCCAGGCATATTGGCTATGGAACCTTCCTTTTACAAAGATTGATTTGTGAGCATCCACATCTTTTAGATGAGGTTATTTTGAAGAGAATGGCTGAAATGACTCCTTTAGCCCTTCAAATTGTTGAAGAAGGATTTGATGATGCAGATATGGAAGCCTTTGGTGCAGAGCCAGAGGAAGTCATGAATTTTGCCATGAAGCAATTGCAGGTTAGAATGGATATCCTGCAGCGAGCTAAAGGAAAACAGCTGAATGAAATCTATGCGGCAAGTAATCATGACCTGAGCCTGATTTAAGGTCTCATTGGATGAGCGTCTATTAATCTTTCAGCCTGCATTCCCTTTTAAATAGCTATATTCTCGAAGAAGAAGGAGAATTGAAGCTTTTTGGCGAAAATAGTAAGCGATTACATTTTTGGGATGGAGGCATTTTTTGATGAGTGAGCGATTTATCGGAAGAACAGCGGTCATTACAGGAGGCAGCAGGGGAATCGGCAAGGCAATTGCTGAGCAGCTGGCATCAGAAAAGGCTGCAGTGGCAGTGCTGGATATTAATGAAGATGCGTTAAAGGCATGTGAAGAGGATTTTAAGTCAAAAGGGTATGATATTATCGTGAAAAAAGCAGACGTCACTTTATCTGCTGAGGTTAATAAAGCAGTCGAGGAAATCGTCGAGCATTTTGGACAGATTGATATTTTGGTCAATAATGCGGGTGTCATTCGTGATAATCTGCTTTTCAAAATGGAGGATGCTGATTGGGATATGGTCATGAATGTGCATTTAAAGGGCTCCTTTAATATGACGCGAGCGGTTCAATCCCATATGGTAAAGCAGAAATACGGAAGAATCATCAATATTTCCTCTACATCAGCGTTAGGAAATCGTGGACAAGTCAACTATTCAGCTGCAAAAGCAGGACTGCAAGGCTTTACGAAGACATTGGCTATTGAGTTGGGCCGATATGGGATTACAGCTAATTCCGTGGCTCCTGGTTTTATTGAAACCGATATGACAAAAGCCACAGCAGAAAGGATAGGCATAACCTTTGAGCAATTAATCGAAGCAAGCGTATCCGCCATCCCAGTAGGGAGGAGCGGGAAACCAGAGGATATTGCCAATGCTGTAGCCTTCTTTGCGGATGAGAAGTCATCCTTTGTAAGCGGACAGGTGCTCTATGTGGCTGGAGGACCCAAAAATTAAGGAGGAAGCTCTATGTTTGAGACGGCAATAGGGAAACAATCAAAACGGGTTAAAAATATCGTGGATCGAAATCGGGTTAAGCTATTCGCCCATGCTATCGGTGATGAGGCATCGATTTATTTGGATGAGTCAGTGGGGGAAGCTTCGCGATATGGCGGTAACATTGCCCCGCCTACATACCCAAGGGTGTTTGATTATGGACAGATTGATGGGTTGAAGCTTCCCGCAAAGGGATTAATTCATGGAGAGCAAATTTATCATTATGAACGTCCGCTTCTTGTCGGGGAAGAGGTATACTGCTATGCGAGAGTCGCAGATTACAAGGAGAGGCAAGGACAGAACGGCAGAATGGGCATTATGCGTATCGAAAACAACGGAGAAGATGCCAATGGACAATCAATCTTTTCTTCAACGGTTGTCATTATCATAAACGAAGCGGCTATAAAGGGGATGAATGAATGAATATGATGGAACGGCTGCAGGCTGGTGAAGGAATTGAACCCATCCAGTTATCTCCGGTAACACCAGAGATTTTGATAGAGTATGCAGAGGCGTCTGGAGATCATAATCCGATTCACCTTGATGAGAAGGAGGCAAAGCAGCTTGGGCTCCCTGGCATCATTGCCCATGGCATGTGGACGATGGGTAATTTAGCGAAACTGTTTACACCTTATTATGAGGAAGGTTTTTTACAGGATTATCAAATCCGGTTCAGGGGAATGGTGTTTTTGGGAGACATCATCACCTTGCAGGCAGAGCTTATGTCAAAGAATGATCGGCTGTTAACATTCCAAGTATCTGCGGTCAATCAACATGGCATTGATGTACTAAAAGGAAAAGCTGTCTTTAAATTATTCCATTAAACAAGGAGAAAGAGGAACCGGTGTTTATACTGGATCCTCTTTCTCCTTTCTACCGATAGAACAAACCTAAGGAAATATCTAGCAGACGCTGTTTTTCATCCTCGGTCAATGTCCTGCCATAAAGAATGACTTCATTATCATGGAATAATTGATGTAAATCATAGGCCCCTTTTGGGTGGATATGTGTTGCTGACTCACGTAAATCTGAATTTCCCAGCAAATAATCCACAGAGACTTCAAAATAATGAGCCAATTGTAAGATACCTTCAATACTTGGTTCGCGTGTCTCTCTTTCATAAGAGCCTAGAGTGGACTGGGCTACCCCAATGATCGATCCCAGCTCTTCTTGTGATAATCGTCTTTCTTTTCGCAATTCTTTTAATCTAGATCCAAAAGAAGATGTCATCGCAGCTCCCCACCTTTTTACGGAACGTATTGTATACTATTATTATAGGACAAAAGAGCTAAATGAGCGAGTGATAGGGTGTAAAAAGAATCTAATTATTACAAATTTAAATGATTATAAGATAGAGTCTTAAGGTCTATACTTTTAGTCATTTAGTCATTGGCAGGATATTAGGGTTTAGCCGTAATCCTTGAAAATATGATTTGTACAGGTGCTTATATCCCTTCAGTATTATAGACTTTTTTGGAGTCTAAATTGACCCCATACCAGCCCTGAGTAGCCATATGCTGAGATTCTCCATCATCAATGACTTCATAAACATGAATACAAATATCGCTGCTGCCCGGCACATTGCCTTCTATATCAAAGTGGATATTCGAATCATTCGTATAACCGACATACTCTTTAACGAGTTTAATGGCTTCTGTGGATTCTTTAGAAGTGGAGGTGTCTGACTGCTCATCTGACTCTGTATCAGCTGTTTCTTCAGTCGACGGCTCTGAAGAGGAATCCTCTGTGCTGTTTGAAGCTTCGATAGATTGATCATCCTTATTCGTTTCGGCTTTATTCGTTTCAGTCTCATTTGTTTCGGCCTTATTTGTTTCAGTCTCATCGTTAACTTCTGCTTCAGCTGTATCCTCTGTGTTCTCGTTTGAATCGGCATTTTGTAGTTGTTCTTCTAAATCTGTGATGGTTTCCTCAGCTTTTTTAATTTCCTTCTGTTGGTTCTCGTTTTCCTTCTTTTGTTCCGCTAAGGACTTTTTTAAACTTTCGATTTGTTTTGTCTTTTGTTCCAGTTCATTGATATGGCCGCGATGTGGCAGCAGATAACCTATCATTGTACCAAATAATAAAAATGTGATACCCATTACGAGCAGGGCAATGGTTCTTCTTTTTTTTCTATTCACGTAAATCCTCCCTCATAATATGTATAGGTCTATTATAGCTGATAAAATTTTTCTAATATAGTTTAAACCTAAACAAAATAGTGAAAAAATACGATAATTCATAAAAAGTGAAATAAAAAGGTGATTGATCATGCAGGTTTATTTACAAACGGAGAGAACGGTGATGAGGGAGATTGTGTTAAAGGATGCAGATGAACTGCTGGCCATTTGTCGACAGCCTTCTATTCTTAAATGGCTTCCTCAATGGAATGTTAGCTTGACTCAATTGCGGAATTGGATTAGGAAGGTGAATGCAAATCCATTCCAAGAGGGGACAGGGACTGGAAGAATGGTGCAGGTCATTTGTTTAAAAAACGAGGGAACCATGATAGGACTGTTGGCAGCAGAGAGGAAACCAGATGTAGATAACCAGCTGGAGATTGGGTATTTTCTTGTGGAGGAATATAGGGGAAATGGGATTATGACGGAAGTACTCGAGGCTTGGATTTCATGGATGCGGGAAAGGTATTGGCAAGGCTCTTTCATCGCTCTTGCCAACCCGGATAATGAAGCTTCTCAAAGGCTTCTTCACCGGATTGGTTTTTGCCGAGTTTCAACCATAGCAGTGAATAGGGAATATGATGGGAGGGTGGTTTATGATTGTTTTCAGCTAATGCTCGGACGGTCCTTAAAAAAGGCTAACGCAAAAAGCCAGGGGCATCAAGTATGAACCTGGCTTACGAGTATCTTATATTATTTATTTTCGGCCGCCGTCATTGGAATCGCTTTCATAAATAAACCGGATATAAGCAGCAGCAGGCTCCCAGCCATAATCGTCGTATGGAAGACCAGGATGCTTGAAGAACCAGCTTCACCGATTAAGGAATAGGATACGCGGAAAAGTACACGGTAGAAGAAAAGCATGAACAGGAAAATACCGACAGAGTATAGTATTCTGTCCATCCGTTGATTAGAAGTGGTAAGGAAGCAGAGGGCAATCACAAATACAGCTAAAGCAAACGCAAGAGTTACATACATCATATATTCCTCCTTCGCAAGTCCTTTTACATAATTTTACTATATCGGATAATTTAATGAAAGGTAATTTTCACTAAATTGTTATAAATATTTATTTTAATCCATTGACATGAAGTTTATTTTATGATTTTATATTTCTTTTCCTCACAAGGGGATTGACGTTTAGACAGAGGATTTAAGAATCTTTGTTTGCTGCTGCAGCTTTAGTGCTTGTCTCGGAACCAATGTCAGCATTGCCTTTAATACTGATCTCAAAAACAAAAAGACTGCAGACTTATTTATCCTAATTGGATGTTGTCTGCAGTCTAAGAATCCTCATGGTTAATAAGAGGACTTATGGAGTCCCTATACTGCGCTTAGCATTCATCTCTATGATGAAGACATGATTGGTAAGCGCAGCGTCCAATCATGACATAACGGGTACTCGGATGGAACGAATCACATTATTTATATATTTTCTGCGTTTGTAAATAAAAGATTTTAACTCTTCGATGGTTAAAGGTGTTTCAGCTACATCACAGTAATTGGGCCCTTTTCCGTGAGTTGTCCATTTCTGTGCATCCTCATAAAACATTAATGTCCACTGTCCGCCTCTAATATGGTCCTCAAAGACGAAATAAAATTTGTTACCTGCTTCATCCAAAGAAGAGATTGACTTAAAGTTTTCTAAGAAGTGATCAACATCTTTTTTGTACACTATGACTTTCATCCAATATCCCTCCAATTAAGTAATGAGTCTACTCATTTCATCTTTTCTTATTTAATTATATAGATTTATCAAATTTTTCTCCATAGCAATATAATTGAAGTTTCTTCCTCGTCTTCTTTTCCTACCAATGAACCAAGACAAACGGTTTATATTGAAAGGAGACAGGGGAAAGGGGAGACCATTTAAAAAGAGAAATTATGATGGATGATAAGGAAAAAATCGTGTTTTTTATTTTTGGTGCTTCATCTTTCCTCTTTTCTAACGAAATAAAGAATAGGTGGTTCTTTTGTTGCTTGAAAAGGGGGTGGCTTGGTGGAATGTAGAATTTGCGGCAGGAATATGAAGACGAGGGGACATTATTGCTATGATTGCGGAAGAAAAAAGAAAAGGAAACGCTCCAACTTTATTGCAATAATCCAAATCTTTTCGCTCTTCTTGCTTTCATTTACTCTCTTTCATTTATTCTCGAACCGACCAGAAAAGACAGTGATAGGAACAACTCCACAAGTATCCATAGAAAAGCCGGAAATGGCAGAGATAAAACGGGAAGAGGAAGAATACCTTGATGAAGAGCATTTATCAGGTGAGACAGAAGAGAAGGTGCCGGCACCAAAAAGAGAGGATATTTCAGCAGTCTCAAAGCCGCCTGATGAAATAACGGATGATGTGCAGAGAGATCTATCTGCTCTAATTCAAGATTCACACCAAAAGGTATATACGATTTACACGGATCAAAATCAAGGTTCTGGATTTTTAATCAATGAGCAAGGTGATGTACTGACAAATGCGCATGTAGTAGAGGGATTTTTTACGATTACAGCTGTTGATTCCTCTAATCAAGCCTTTGTAGGCAATGTTATCGGCTATTCCAATGAGACAGATATTGCTGTTATCCGTTTTCCAGCATTAAGCGGACAAGTATCACTTAGGCTGGATAAACAAAATAAGTATGGAATTGGTGTAGATGTGTTAGCTTTAGGAAGTCCTAATAGGCAGGCAGGAGCCGCAACACTAGGGCAAATATCCGGTATTGAACGGAGCTTTTACATTGGTGAAAGAATATATGAGAATCTATATCAAATGACAGCAAAGATTGGTCAAGGATCAAGCGGCGGACCCTTGTTATCCATTCAAAGCGGTGAGGTCATCGGCATAAACTCCGCAAGGTCTTTGGAGGATGATTCAGTTGGATTTACAATTCCTATGACAGATGTATATCCGCTCATAGAGAGATGGATTGCGTCGCCTCTTTCTGCAGATGATGTTATGGCTTTATTCTATAATGAACATGGGAAGCTTTATTATGAAGAAGAGCAGGAAGACGTGAAAGAGAAAGAATGGTATTTTGATGGTGGAGAAAAAACAGATGATGAAAAATCCTATTATGAAATTCCGGAAGAATGGTATTTGGAAGAAGAGTTGACGGACCAAGAGACAACTGATAACCCTAAAGAGGGTACTGGACGGTCAGCAGATAATGAAGAAACACTTTCACTGGATGAGGACTAAAGATATTTTGGGAAGTAAGGCCAAACAGGTTGGTTTGGCCTTTTGATTCCTTCCGTTAATCATTGATTTTTCCAGTGCCGCAGCATTCTGGGCAATCCTTTACAGCTGGATATAGACGTATTGCGCGGTTAAAAGCATCCTCATATGAAAAATGACTCACTTCTGTCAGGCGGATAATCTCTCTGTCCAATTTCTCATATTGTTCATGCTGTTCATCATATATTTTCCCATCAAAACAATCTCTGCAATTCCCCAATATCCCAAGCCTCCCAATTTCTATTTATATCCATTGTATCGAATGGACGATTTGGGGGCAAAGAGACAGCTTATTGAATATATTTGAATGATATTTTAGCAAGATTTAAATAAACTGGCCTAAAGTTTGAAAGATAATATGAATAAAATAGATTCATGATATGCGCTTTACATAAAGGGGCATTCAATATATCAACCAGCAGCAGAAAGAAATGGCTGGGTCAGTCAATAGAAGATGTAAAAAGGAAAGTAACCGGAATAATCGGTGTGGAAGATGTTAAAAGTGATATCTTTATTCTCGATTTTGAAGAAAAAAACACCTCTCAAGAACTGGATGTAAACTCGAGAGGTGTCTAGGGTGGTTAATGTTTAGTTTAAAACTTGTACTTCAACTGTTTTGCGTCCCCATTGCATGGCTTGATCATGTGATGGGATGAATACATCAATTTTGTTGCCTTTGATAGCGCCGCCTGTATCAGCTGCAGTCGCATATCCATAGCCTTCAACATAGACTTTAGAGCCTAATGGAATGACACTTGGGTCAACAGCGATAACTTTTGCATCTGGATTTGCTTTCAGGTTAACACCAGTGGCGGTGGTACCTGAACATCCGTTACAGTTTGCCGTATAGGCCGTTGCTGATACTGTAATGGTTTTTCCGGAATTTTCCTTCTTAGTAGTAGAAGTCTTTTGAACAGGTGTTGCCTTTTTGGTTGTTGTTTGAGTAGTTTGTTTAGTCTGCTTTGCCTTTGCTGGTTGTGCTGTGTTTGTGCTGGCTGCTTGACCATCACCTGCTAGTTTAAGAACCTGTCCTGGGTGGATAACATCAGATTTTAATTGATTCCAAGAACGCAGTTCATTGATTGATACATTCTTAGTATTGGAGATTTTCCATAGGCTATCTCCTTTTTTTACTTTATAAGTTGGTGTGTCTGCTTCTTTTTTGACCACCAATCTAGTATTTTCGATGATTGTATCTGAATCGAGATCATTCAGTCTTTTTATATTTTCTACTGATGTGTCGTATTTTTGAGATATTCCCCAGAGAGTATCTCCTTTTTGTACTTTAATTTCTTGAGCGGATGTTTTTTGCCCACTCATAGCAACGGTGATGGAAGCTACCGCTACAAACGATAATAACGTTTTCTTCATGTAGTTTTAACCTCCTAAAATTGTTTGTATCAGCTAACATTGACAATCTTAACAGGTTTCTCCAAAAGAAGTAATAACGAGGAGATGATAAATACGTTACCGATATAACGCGATTATGTCAGGAATATGTCTATTTGTCAGAAAATTCAAATAACAAAGGGCGATAAAAGAGGGGGATGGACTGGTACTATTACCTTTTTCTTTACTTGGCAAATACTGATATTTTGTCATAATTGTAACACAAATAACCATTTGTTGTTTAAAATGGTAAATATTTCAAGTGTTTTTTAGAGAGAAAAAGGCAAAAATATTAAAAAAAGAGGTTTAAAAATTGAAATATCTGGTAATGAATTGGGTGAAAATGTCAATTACATTTACCGTAAAGTCGTTTTCTTGAGCAGAAAAAGCGAAAAGGATGATTGGAGAATGTCGGTCAAATGACCAGAGGTATTCTATAGAAGGAATCAATCATTTTCGATTTTCAACTTAGAGAATTACATATTTATAGTATAAACTAAATTCTGACAAAAATTAAGCTTTTTTTGAAAAAGTTGTAGAAATTTTCCCTTCATATTTATATATCGGTTTATATATTATAGAAGAAACTCGATATATCGCTTTTTGGCCATCTTTGTTGCGGGGATTAGTTTATGTCTGTTCTTAGAATTCGACAAACAAAGATACAGAGATAAATTAAAATAAAGGTGAACAGAAGAACGGCTGGAAAGGGGATGAGGATTAAATCGAGAAAAATCAAAGTCTGTTTGCTGGTGCTTGGAGCTGGATTAAGACACTGACTGTTGCCATTCTTCTGATACTGATCGTACGGACATATATTTTGACGCCTTATAAAGTGGATGGACTTTCTATGGAGCCTACTTTGCACCATCAGGAGAGAATTCTTGTAACACCCAGTATAGGAGATGCTGCCTTTAGCCGCGGAGAGATTGTTGTGATAAAAGGAAATGGCTATGAACGATATGTAAAGAGAGTGATTGGGCTGCCAGGTGACAAGGTTGAAGTGAAAGAGGATGAATTATATATCAATGATGAGAAATGGAAGGAAGCATACCTCAACGAAACTGGTACGGGGGATCTTTCTCCTATACTTGTACCAGAGCAGAGTTACTTTGTAATGGGAGATAATCGGATGGTGAGTATGGATAGCAGGAATGGGCTTGGATTTATTCACGAAGATCGGATTATTGGGAAAGGAAAAGTTGTTTTCTATCCTTTTCGAAATATGCGGGTCATTCAGTAAAAACATTGTTTTCGAAGGTGGATTGGGTGGATAATACCGAGTTTCTTCTATATATATAGTTCACAGCGGATAATTAATCATAAAGTCTGAAGGGAAATGCATTCTTTCGGAGAATCATAAATACTATTAAGAGCTTTGGAGGGATGAAGTATGCTAAAAAGGCATGAAGTTCTGATTAAGCAGCTAGCTGATTATCGGCATGAGTTTTTGGAAGCGGTTTCGGTCATTGGGGAAGAGGAGGCAGATGTGATTCCTGAGGGGTATCAGGATAATATCCGTTGGCATATGGGACATGTATATGTGAATCAATATTTATGGATCCAGCATTTAACGAAGGAAGAGATTGTCATGCCAAGGAATTTCATTAAATGGTTTGGATTTGGTACAAGTCCTCTGGATTGGGAAGAAGAGATTCCAAGCTTGGATTATTTAAAAAGACTGCTTGCCATTCAGCCGTTTATGATTCGTGATTTATATGGGGAGCGGCTGGAGGAACAATATCCTACTACTGAATCAGGTATCCACACAATTGCTCAAGTGTTGGTCAGGACCATCCATCATGAAGGAATTCATTTAGGAAACATTCAAGCGATTAAGAGGGCCATTTCTGCTAGTAAAGTATATGATTAGAATTCAGACTGGGACTATTTCAGGGCACGAATGATGTGGTTTGTTACTATTCTGTCATAATTCACTTATTGAATGATTGATTTTGTCTTGTAATTGTCATAGTGATGAAAAAAAGCATCTGCCTGCATGGATTATGCAGGCAGATGCTTTTATTTATGAGACTCCTTTTTCTCTTCATGATAGTCCTCCAAGCGGACCTCTTCTTTGTAGGCGATTTTGTGCTTTGTGTCGTTGATTGGGTCTGTCTGTTTTTTGTCTGTGGAGCCTGTCATCGCTGAATCAAAGGGCGTATATTGATTGTTTGGTACTTTATGATTCCTTTTCATTCTAAAGAAAGAATAGCCGATAAAGACAGCGAGCAGTAGAATGACGATAAATTCCATCATGACAAATCACCTCTTCATAAGTACTTCTTTTCATATAATCCCCTTAACATTCTGTAACTAAACGGATGGATTTAGTAGAATGAATGGCACGAATGGGAGTAAATGGGTATGTGAATAGAGTTTTTTAGAGATAATCTCTTGTTTTATCCACAAGTATATTTATATTTATATACTTTTATTACATAAAGGTTACATTGAATACATCAGTCTTACAATAACGTTATAATCTGATGAATTGATTTATTTCTCACTCATGATTTTGGTATAGTACAAGAGTAGCAAGCAAGACGTTTAAAAAAACGCGAACAAAAAGGAGTATCTATGAAAAACAATCAAAGAAAAAGACTGACTAAACTGTTCATCATTTCGATGTTTGTTGTTGCTCTTGTCCTAAGTACAGCTTTACCAGGAAAAACAAATACAGTAGAAGCAGCAGGCTTCAAGTATTCAAGTAAAGTGCCACTATCAAAAGCCAACCAGAAATATTTATATGATCTTTGTGTAAAAAGAGGATTGAACTACAAACATACTTTAGCTGTCATCAAGCATGAGAGCAATTTCAAAGCAAAGGCTAAAGGCGGTTCAAACTATGGTTTGTTCCAAATCAATAAAGTGAATCATAAGAACTTAGCAAAAGTGACCAAAACAAAGAATAGCCCATATAATGTAAAGGTAAACATGAACTGGGGTACATACATGCTTTCCAACCTTCAGAAAAAGTATGCAAAAAAAGGCTACAAAGGAACAGCTCTTCGTGAAGCCGTTTTAAGTGCTTATAATAAAGGGGAAGGCGGCTTTGCCAAATATGGCAAAGCGACAGCTTATATTAAGCGTCATAATCAAGCTTATAAAGTCGTAAACTCTTGGTTATAAGATTAGAAAAGCGTTCAACCTGTAATGGTTGAACGCTTTTTTTGACTAAATTATAAATAAGATTTGCGAGTTTGAAAGTCTTCCTTCGGATAATACGCATTTTTGACCAAAACATTAGGCCCTAAGCATTTTACGGCTGGACAATGGCAATTCAAAGAGCGGGCAAGCTCCGTATCCATCCATTTCTGATAAACCTCAGGTAAAGAATGTTCAAGGATATTCCCAAGAGCGGGGGCATCACCGAAGTCGGTCACGATTACCTCGCCGCTAAAGATATTAACGTTCAAACGGGAACGTCCGTCTGGATCATTCCGAATGGTCACGTTCTTGCCCGCATATAATCGCTCTAATAAGAGGAGATCATCTTGATTGCTGCTGCATGGATAAAACGGCAATGTACCAAAGAGCATCCAAACCTCTTCTTTCCTGCAATCGAGCAAATGGTGAATGGCTTTTCGGATTTCATCTAGGGACAGGGATTCAAGTGCAGAAGCGAAATCACTCGGATACATTGGATGAATTTCATGTCTTCTGCAGCCCATTTCTTCGGTTATTTGTTTATGTATCTTCTCTAAGTAGGGAAGCGTCCTTTTATTGAGCATCGTTTCAGCAGAGACGAGTACACCAGCTTTATTCAATTGAATCGAATTCGTAATGATATTTTGAAAAAGGGCTTCTCGCTGTTTATAGGTAGGTTTTCGCTCCATCATGGCAAAGCCGCCTTCTACAAATTCATCGATGGTTCCCCAATTGTGGGAGATGTGTAATACATCCAAATAGGGGATGATGGATTCATATCGTTCAAGCGGCAGTGTGAGGTTTGAGTTGATTTGTGTACGGACACCTCGCTCGGCTGCATATTTCAGCAACGGAACAACATAGTTCTCCACACTTTTCTTGGCAAGCATCGGCTCACCGCCCGTAATACTGATTGACCGCAGATGAGGAATTTCCTCTAGTCTTTGAATTAGCCGTTCCAGTGGAATAGCATTCGGGTCTTTCGGCTGCAGGGTGTAGCCGACTGCACAATGCTCACAGCGCATATTGCAAAGGGTTGTTGTAGTGAACTCTATATTAGAAAGAGTCATTTTGCCATATTGTGATACGTCCATATAGGCTTCCCACGGGTCAAAATCTGGACTGATTGCCGCTTGAGCCTCTTTGTTAACACTAATCATGATCGATCTCCTCAAGGTTAATTTTCATACCCCATATTATGGTCACTTTTGATAAAATATGTCAATTAAACAAAACTGAATAGAATAGCCAAAGAAACAGGAAGAAGACGCTTGATGTCAATCATAGGTCATTCCTGTGAAAAAACGTAACAAATCGAATGGACCATTGATTATAGGTTTGCTTATAGAAGATAATGGAAATGGTAGTAAGGAGTTCCGTCTCTATCCTATCAAGGCGAAGTATGGAAAAGGTTCATTTGACCGAAGCATTAAAAGACGTGTCAGGAAAGCTTGATGATGTTTTAACAGCTGCTCAATCACTTGAAGAATATGAAGGAGTGAGCGTATTGAGAAGATTTACGAAGAGCACTATAGGGTTCTTACTAGTCATTGGACTTGGCTATGCAGCAGGGACATCCATTTATGCCGGATCGAATGAATCAGCGGAGAATGACTTGCCAAAGACGAAGGTGGATTATAAAGGAGAGCCCATTCAAATTTATATTGGGAATCCTGATGAGGAGAAAAGCAAAGATATATCAGACTGGGCTGATGGGCTCTCTGAAAAGACCATTCAGAAGGCCTTGGAGGAGTTTGAGAAATCAACAGGCATTCCTCTGAATGAAATGGATGAGAAACAGGCAAATTGATTAATTCCTCTTTTAGAGCACTTAATGTAAAATGAATAGTACAGCTCGTTAGAAAGAGAGGAATGGAAAATGGAAGTTGTAAAGTCAGTAGAGCAATTTAATGAACAAATCGCACAAGATCACTTAACAGTGGAAATCTTCACAACAACATGGTGTCCAGACTGCAAGCGTTTTGATATGTTTATAGATGAGATTGTGGCAGAACATCCAGATAAGAAATGGTATAAGGTTGATAAGGATGAATTTCCTGAACTAGCTGAGCAATACGATGTTATGGGGATTCCAAGTCTTCTCCTATACAAAAATGGAGAAAAAGTAGCGCATTTGCATAGTGCTCATGCGAAGACGCCTGATCAGGTTCGGGCATTTTTGAATGAATGGGCATGAAGAAATAGGAAAGCACAAGACCGTTTACGGTCTTGTGCTTTTTTAGGCTTCTTATTGTTTTATGGAGCTGGATTGCTTAGCTTCAGAAAGGAGTCTGAGAAAATGTGTCTCATCGAGCATTTTGATGGGGGAACCATTTTCCTGAAGTTCACGAGCCTTGATTTCCTTTGAGCTGATTCCTTTACCGCTGACTAATGCTTGATCCTGTGTTCCAATGATCAGGTAATCGGTCTTTTTACTAACACTTGATTTTAATATCCCTCCGAAATTGACAACCAACTGCATGGCTTCTATTCGTTCCATGGAATCTAGGTCGCCCGTGAATACGAAGGTCTTCCCATAAAGAAGATTGGACTCATCTGCTTCTTTCGTTGGTGTGACATCGCCTATTTTAATTGATTGAGAGAATTTTCTGCCCGCAGTTTTTTTCTCTTTACTGAATGAGTTCATTGGTTTCAGCTCGGATAATCGCTTAACTGGTAATGTTGGATGGGCATGCTGAAATTCTGTGAATGAATGCTGACCAGTGGCTTCCATGCTTTTAAGAACCAGCTCAGCACAGGCTCTCGCATCTGCTAAAGCATGATGATGCTCCTCTATCTGAATGCCAAAAAAATTTGTGCGCTCTTTTAAGGATTGCTTGACTCGCTCTCCCTTAATAGCACGATTGGAGATAGGGATACTGCAGCAATAGCTCATATCAGGTACTGGAATTTGGTATTCTTTCAGACAGGCTTTTAATACACTCATATCGAAATAGGCATTATGGGCAATAATCATTGTATCCGTAAAATCTGCCTTAATTATTTCCCATACATCCTTAAAAGAAGGTGCATGTGTGACATCATCAGCTGTAAGACCGTGCACTCGTATATGATTAGGATCGAAATTCATGATAGGCGGCCGGATTAGAAAATATTTTTCGTCTTTGATGGTTTGATTATCCACATAGACGATGCCAAGTGAGCAAGCGCTATTGGGATACCGATTGGCTGTTTCGAAATCAATCGCAATAAAATCCACGCAAATCCTCCTAGAGCTGTCACGCTAGACAGGTTTTTTAGATTATCTTCTATTATATCAGGTATTGGAAGAGAGAGAGTTTGGAGAGCTTGAAAATGAGTCTAGCTTTTCTTTCATATTATTGTACAATATATGAATGAAGAATCGATAAAATGAATAGTGGAGTAGTGATGGGTTTGGCGTCCAATCAGAATGATTGCTTAATAAAGGCTGTTCTTTTGGCCGGCAAAATTATGCTGGAAAATGGAGCGGAAACAAGCAGGGTAGAGGATACGATGGAAAGGATGATGTGCAAGGCACTCTGCAAAAACCAAAACGAGGAGACCTTCACCTACATAACCTTAAATGGGATTTTTGTCAAAACGGATATGCACAATACGAGTTTTGTCCGGATTGATAACCGTGATTACAATCTTGATAAAATCACCAAGGTAAATCAAATCTCTCGTTTCTTTACAGAAGACCTTTTGACTATTGAGGAAGTGTACGCAAGATTGCAGATGGTCGATAAAGAACAAATGGGCTATTCCCTCTTGATGAAATTTATTTTTACAGCCATTCTAAGCGGCAGTGTTATGCTGATCATGAATGGCACCTTCATTGATTTGCCAGCAAGCATGATTGGCGGATTAGTCTGTTATTTGGCTTATTTGCTTGCCTATCGGTACTTGAAAATTCCATTTATTACGGAATATATAGCAGCCTTTTTGGGCGGTCTGGCAGCTTTCATCGTCAATAGTATGGTGGGGAGCCACTTAAGTTCTGTCATGATCGGAACGGTGGCACCCCTTGTTCCTGGTATAGCCATTACGAATGCTATTAGGGACATTTTAGCGAAGCACTATATTTCGGGCTCCATCCGCATGGTAGAGGGAATCTTTATTGCCGGATCGATTGGCACAGGAATAGCAACCGTTTATTATATTTTCATACAGTAGGAGTCAAATAGGATGTCAAATCTCGTTTTTCATATGGTGTTTAGTTTTCTATCATCCATCTCATTTGCCATTATATGCAATGTACCAAAGAAGTCGATCCCGATGGGCGGGATTGTAGGTATGCTCGGCTGGATGGGATATGTTCTCTTAAGCATGAATGGGTACGGTGTATTCCCGGCAAGTGTGGTTTGCTCCTTGCTGCTGGCCTTTGCCGGGCAAATAGCCGCTAGAATTTTTAAAATGCCGTTGACCGTTTTTTATGTGCCAGGGTTGGTTCCAATCGTTCCTGGTATTTCGGCATTCCAGGCATTTAGACAATTGACCCTCCATGATTATGAGGCAGCAGCCACGGGTTTTTTGAATGTCGGATACTGTGCGGTTGGGATCGCCTGCGGCATTGTCATTTCAGATATGTTGTTCAGATCCATTCTCGGTCTGTATCGAATAGTGAAACGAAGAACAGCAGCTTAATAAACAAGAGAACAGCTTGAGCGGCCAGTTTGGAAACTCAAGCTGTTCATATGATAGCTGCTAGTTTTGCCCTTGTCTAAATAATTTACGAACCTTCTCAATCTCTTTTAATTCTTCCCAGCGTTCCTCTGCAACATATTCTTCTTTATCACATTTCGGACAATAGATTCCAACGATTAAATTACCTTCCCGGCCAATTCGATGCCATTCGTGAGTACATAATTTTTGTTTAACCAGCTTGTACAAACCCATCTTTACGTCTCCTTTAATCTTGTTTCTTCTCTGCCAAAATAGCAAGAAAGAAGGACCCTTGCCTCGTTCATGAATCTAGCACGCAAATTTGTGATGAAGCCATCTGCTATACTAATTTCATTAGTTGACTAGCGTTAGACATGAAAATCTGTTTTTCTATATATTGTAAATTATACAGAAAGATTGAAAGAAGAAAAGGGATGATTTTCCGTTATCTTGTCGAATTTAAAAAAATGTTTATGAAAACATAATCTAGGAAGTGAATGAGATGATAATTCGTCAGGCAAATAGCTCAGATGCGCCTTCGATTGCAAGGGTGAATGTGGAGAGCTGGCATTCAACGTATAAGGGAATCGTCCCAAAAAGATATCTGGAGGCCATGTCCGCTGAACAATATGCAAAAAAGTGGGGGAGAATCATTGAAAATCCAGCCTCCATTGTCCTGGTTGCAGAAATAGACAGCCAAGTAATCGGATACATAAGCGGTGGGATGGAACGAAGCGGAAAATTGCCTTATGAAGGAGAGCTTTATGCCATCTATCTCTTAAAAGAGCACCAAAGAAAAGGGATAGGGAAGAAGTTGGTTAAGAAATGGCTGGGAGAAATGAGGAAAGAAAAATTTCAGAATATGATGGTGTGGGTGATAGATGAAAATCCTTCAAAAAGATTTTATGAAGCGATGGGTGGAAAGACCTTCATTCAGGAGAAGCTGCTTATTTCAGGTAAGGAACTGAAGGAGCTTGGTTATGGGTGGTCAAGCTTAGATGATGTACTTATATAGCCTGGAGCCCGCTATCGATCAGCGGGCTTCATCGGTTAGGCTGTTGGATGCAGATACCCTTTGATAATATCTGCTAAGCAATCGATGAATAGCGGGTCGTCATTGGCAGCACTTAAATAATGATAACTTTCACCGCCATTATCCAAGAACAATTGCTTGTTTTCATGCGCAAGCTCCTCAAGTGTTTCAAGGCAGTCAGCTGTGAAGCAGGGAGAGATGACATGGACATTCTTCACATCTGTACGGGCCAAATCTATTAATATTTCACTTGTCGAGGGTTCAAGCCATGGCTCTTGTCCAAATTTTGACTGATAGGAAATCATGAAATTTATACCCGGCATCCGATCCTTCAGCGCTTGTGCAGTCGTATGGCATCGATAAGGATAATCATCTCCTCCGAAAGTATATCGCTTAGGAATTCCGTGATAAGAAAGGAGAATCACATCTGGTTTTCCGTAGGCTTTCGCACCGTCTTCAATTCGTTTCTTTAGCAATTCAATCCATAATGGATGATTAGCAAAATCCCGCAAGAACACCACCTCAGGTATATCCCTCCACTTAGATATTTCCTTTGTCACATGATCCCACACGGAGGCTGTTGTGGTGGAAGAGTATTGTGGGAAAAGGGGCAGTATAATTAATTTTCTAACTCCCCATTTATGTAATTTTTCCAGCTCATCTGAGATAGAGGGGGTCCCATAATTCATGGCTAAAGATATTCTTGTATTCTTATCTAGGATTTTTTCTTCCAATGCTTCCCGTTGTTTCATGCTGTAATAAAGAAGTGGAGATCCCTCATCTGTCCAGATTTGTTGATAGACTGATTCATTTCTTTTTGACCTTGAAGGCAGAATAAAGCCGTGTAAGATAGGCATCCATTTCCATCTTGGCAGGTCGATGACGCGTCGATCTGAAAGAAATTGCTTTAAATAAGGTCTGATTGATGATGAGACTGGTTTGTCTGGTGTTCCTAAATTGACTAATAAGACAGCTTTCTTATCCATAAGCCAAACACCTCGCTAGAATATCAGTTTGATAATATTATTTTAGCATAATTGTTTCTACGGGCGCTAAAATAAGAAGTTTGAATGATGATTAAATAGGTAATTTTACCTATTTATGCGTTTTGCCTGTAAGGTGAAGGGTATACATAACATATAGGTATTTTATTTAAAACAGTAGGAATAAACAGGTGGAGAAAAACATATGGTCAAATAAGACCAGATAACTGGTGAATTAGAGGAAATCAGAACACGGGCAATCATTTGCGGGAAGGTGAAGCGAATGGCTGATACAAAAACAGAATTTTATATTGCGATGGATGGAAACATCGTCGCTCAATTGGAATTTGTCCCTTGTGTTAGGGAGCGCGATCATAAGGAGGTTATCTTGATTAATCACACACTTGTAGCCGACAAATATAGAGGCAGGGGGCTAGGGCGTGAATTAATCAATCGTGTAGTGAAATATGCTCGTGCAGAACAGATGCAAATCATTCCTGTTTGCCCGTTTGCGAAGATGATTTTGGAAAGTGATGCGAAATATAAGGATGTTTTGATAACAGGCTTTTAGGCTCCTATCTAGTTCGTAAGGATTAGATAGGGGTCTTTTTGTTTCGACAAAAAAGCTGAATAGTGGATATTCTCCTTTTCCCGTCGTATGATAAAAATATCGATTAGCATGATCGGGAAATGTACATAGGTCGTAGGAGGATGAAGAAGAAATGAAAGCAGTTGGTTTATCTGGGGCAATTATTGGTTCTAAAACAGCAAAATCAGTGGAAGAGGTTTTAGCAGCCATCAATCAATATGATGAGAATGTAGAGACGGAAATGGTTGATTTACGCGATTATGAGGTTGAATTTGTCCGCGGTATCCCCTTCGCAGAATATAATCAAGACACACAGGATGTTGTAAACAAGATTAATGAAGCAGATGTGCTCGTGATAGGAACACCGATTTATCAAGCTTCCATCCCTGGTGTTCTAAAGAATGTCTTTGATCATCTCGCACCGAATTGCTTTAAAGGGAAAGTAGCGGGAATCGTGACAAACGGGGGATCAGAAAAGCATTTTCTTATGAGTGAATATCAACTAAAGCCTATTCTTTCTTATTTCAAAGCTATTTTGCCATTGAATAATGTATTCTTGCATACCTCTTGCTTTGGACCGAATAATGAAATCATCAATGTGGAAGAAAAAGAACGAATTGTAAAGCTGGCGAAGGAGCTAATTGATTTAAAGAAATTGTATTAGAACGGTGCTAACACTCGAAAAATAATAGTGAGATAGCGGGAAAAAACTTGGTGTGCACAACCAAGTTTTTTTGCTGGCGGCAATGAATGAATGGCGCTTTATTTTGAACAACGGAGAAAACGTTAGCCTTGCTGCTGTTTGCTCATTTGAGCTTCATTTTCATGGGCAGCTGTTCGTAATCGCAGGATTAATGATGTTCGCCGTTTATTGAAATCATTCATCGAAATCGTATGAAAGTCATAATAGTTTTGATAATTGATTCGCAGTTCATTCATTATTTGGTTGTACATTTTGTTTGAACGCAAATCATTCACCTTCCTCGTGATATTTTGTATATTAATATAATATCATAAATAATTATGACATTCATCATAAATTTTAAATAATGCGAATATTTCTGACAATTTGATTTTTTTCGCTAATCCTTTGATCTCCTAAAAAAAAACACAGAGCCATATTGAAATGCACCCTTATTAGACATATAGTGGGGCAATCGGTTTGGACTCTGTGTTTTTCTTTATTATTCAGCTGGCAAACTGGCTGTTATAAAGGTCGGCGTAAAAGCCATTTTGGGCCAGAAGATCATCATGTGTCCCTTGTTCGATTACCGTTCCTTTATTCATGACCAATATAAGGTCGGCATCCTTAATGGTGGACAATCGATGGGCAATGACAAAGCTTGTCCGGTCTTCCATCAGTCGATTCATGGCTCTTTGGATAAAGAGTTCAGTTCTTGTATCCACACTGGAAGTGGCTTCATCTAGAATAAGAATGGCCGGGTTGGCGAGAATGGCCCTGGCTATCGTAAGCAGTTGTTTTTGTCCCTGTGAAATATTGGTGGCTTCCTCATTTAAAACGGTCTCAAATCCCTCTGGAAGAGTACGGATGAAATGGTCGGCATGAGCGGCTTTAGCCGCCTCGATGATTTCCTCATCTGTGGCACCGATTCGGCCATATGCGATATTCTCAGCAATCGTTCCGTTGAAAAGCCATGTATCTTGGAGAACCATTCCAAATAGGCTGTGAAGTTCGGAACGTTTCATATCCTTAATATTGACACCGTCAATTCGTATCGCACCGCCTTGAATTTCATAAAAACGCATCAATAAATTGATGAGGGTTGTCTTTCCAGCGCCGGTTGGTCCGACAATAGCAACCTTCTGCCCCGGTGTAACGGTAATATTCATGTTCTTAATGAGCAAATGATCAGATTTATACCCGAAATCAACATTCTCGAATGTCACATATCCCTTAGGATGCTCGAGAGAAATTGGTTTTTCTGATTCTGCCTCTTCTTCTTGTTCGTCTAACAGCTCAAATACTCTTTCAGCCGATGCAATCGTTGATTGAAGGATGTTGGCGATGTTGGCTGTTTGCGTGATGGGCTGAGAGAATTGACGCGCGTATTGAATGAATGCCTGGATGTCACCAACGGTTATTCTGCCGTTAGCTACGAAGACACCGCCAACGACACAGATTAGGACATAACCAAGATTATTGACAAACTGCATGAGCGGCATAATAGCGCCTGAAATGAATTGAGCTTTCCATGAGGATTGATAGAGCTGCTCATTGATTTCGTCAAATTCTTCAATAGCCTTTTGTTCCTGGCCAAATGCTTTGACAACCTCATGTCCGGTATAGATTTCTTCAACATGCCCATTTAGTTGTCCAAGAACCTTCTGCTGGGCTCCAAAATAGCCTTGTGACTTTTTGGCGACAAGTACGGCAATAATCCCGCTCAGCGGCAGTGTCAGCAGTAAAATGAGGGTCATCGTTACACTGATTGAGAGCATCATGATAATCACACCAATGATGGTGACCACACTCGTAATAATCTGCGTTAAGCTTTGCTGGAGGGTTGTACTGATATTATCTACATCATTGACGACACGGCTTAATGTTTCTCCTGTTGTCGTGCTGTCAAAGTACTTTAATGGAAGTCGGCTGATTTTTGCCTCAGCTTCTTTCCGCAGCTGGAATACAGTTTTTTGGGCAACGCTTGCCATGATGAAACCTTGTATGAAGGTGAAAAGGGAACTAAATAAATAGAGAAAGCCTAATAGGACGAGAATGCGGGCTATATAGTTGAAATCAATTCCAGCACCCGGGACTCCGTTCATTTTCAATACAATACCCTCAAAGATCTTTGTAGTCGCCTTACCAAGGATTTTTGGTCCGATAATCGTAAAGAGTGTACTGAGAACAGCTGTACCGAAAACAGCTGCAAGCCTCCATTTATATGGAGCTAAATAGCCAATCAATCGCTTGAACGTCCCTTTGAAGTCCTTCGCCTTCTGAATGGGTGCACCGGGTCCTCCCCGCGGGCCAAAGCTTGGATTTGCTTGACGTTTAGTCATCTTGCTCATGCTATCTCCTCCTCAGATAACTGGGATTTGACGATTTCTTGATAGGTTTTATTTGTATGCAGCAGCTCCTCATGTGTCCCAATGCCCATCACGTTACCTTCGTCCAGCACAATAATGCGATCTGCATCCATTACAGTGGATACACGCTGAGCAACGAGCAGTACAGTAGAATGTTCCGTGACTTCTTTTAAAGCTTTACGAAGTTTGGCATCTGTTTTGAAATCAAGTGCAGAGAAGCTGTCATCGAAAAGGTAGATCTCAGGATTTCTGACAAGAGCCCTTGCAATCGATAAACGTTGTTTTTGCCCGCCAGACACATTGGTGCCTCCTTGTGAAATCGGACTATCAAATCCCTCGTTCATTGCGGTGATAAAGTCATAGGCTTGAGCTACCTTTGCGGCATGAATGACGTCTTCATCGGCAGCCATCTCATTGCCAAACCGGATGTTATCCTTGACAGTGCCTGTGAAAAGGACAGCTTTTTGCGGGACAAGTCCGATTTTGTTCCGCAGGGCATCCAACGGATAATCCTTTACCGGTACACCATCAATAAGGATGGAACCTTGAGTTGGTTCATAAAAGCGCGGGATTAATTTCAGCAGCGAGGATTTACCTGAGCCGGTGCCCCCGATGATAGCCGTTACTTCACCCGGGAAAGCCTTGAAGGAAAGATTCTTTAAGGCTGGTTTTTCCGCACCGGGATAATAGAAGCTGACATCTTTAAACTCGATGGTGCCTAGCATGCTGCTATCATGAGCTGAGGGGGTTTCCTGGATGCTTGGGTGAATGGCAAGCACTTCATTGATCCTTGCGGCAGATGCAGATGCCCGGGGGATCAAGACAAACATCATGGAAAGCATAATCATGGAGAACATAATTTGCATGGCATATTGCATAAAAGCCATGAGATCTCCGACCATCATATCCCCTGCATTAATCCTTACTGCACCAAACCAAACAATGGCGATTGTTGTAAAGTTCATGACAAGCATCATAAAGGGCATAAGGACGGCAATTAACTTGTTAACCTTAATGGTTGTGTCGCGCAAAAGGGCATTTACCTGCCCAAAACGCTGCTTTTCGTAATCAATGCGATTAAAGGAACGGATAACCCGTACTCCTGTAAGTCCCTCTCTCAGCACTCGATTTACTGCATCTAACCGTACCTGTACCTTTTTAAAGAGCGGGACCCCCCGCCAAATGACAAGGGCGATACCAATAATCAGGATGGGAACAGAGACAACGATAACGATGGAGAGTCCGGGGTTAACGGAGACAGCCATGATAATACCGCCAATAGCCATTAACGGAGCGGAAATCATCATCCGAAGCAACATATTTAAGACGACCTGGATTTGGATGATATCGTTGGTCGTCCTTGTAATCAAGGAAGCGGTCCCGACAGTTCCAAATTCATGCAAAGAAAATCCTTCTATATGGGTAAACACCTTAGAGCGCAGCATTTTCCCGAAAGACATGGCAATCCTTGCGCTGAAATAACTGGCACTGACAGAACAAATGGTTCCAGCGAGCGCGACAGCAATCATGAGGCCCCCGATCTTCCAGATGAAGGGGATATCATGCTTCACTACACCAGTATCAATAATTTTGGCCATTAATGTGGGTAGGTAAAGCTCGGCCATGGATTGGATAAATACGAGCCCAATAACGAAAGCAATGGGGCCTTTAAATGAAGTCAAATAACGAAATAATTTCCGCACCTCTCTCAGCTCCCTATTGATAATGGCAGTTCGTCCCAATCGTTTAAGACGAACTGCTTCAGAGTATAGTCAGTTTGTGCAGGATACGAGCCTGGTATCCTGAAAAAAAGAAGCTGGTCAGGATTGGCATAAAACAGTCGATTTCGTCTATTAAGAGGTATAATGATTGAAGAAGAACGGTTGAGTTTTTGGAAAGAAAGGAGAAATAAATATACGTGAAAAAGGAAAAGAGCTATAAAGGAAATTATCGCCGTTTCGTCCGGCTGATTCATCAATCTAATCCATCATATAGTCAACTAGGGATTGCTCTCCTATTGAGCATCATGACGACCATTGTGGGATTAACCATCCCTATCCTGACGAAGAACCTTGTCGACGGCTTCAGTATGTCGTCTCTATCAAAAGTTCAGGTTATCGGAATTATCGCCGTTTTCCTCATTCAAGCAATCCTGAATGCGTATTCGACCTATGTGCTTGGTCTCAATGGGCAGAGGATTATCGCTGGCTTAAGAGAACTTCTTTACCAAAAATTAATGAGGCTGCCCGTATCCTTCTCAGACAAGGTAGGTTCAGGCGAGATGATCAGCCGAATGACAAATGATACGATGGTCGTTAAAGAATTGATTACAACTCATTTAATTGGAGCTGTAACAGGGATTATTTCTGTCCTTGGGTCCATTATCATTTTATTTGTCATGAACTGGAGACTGACCTTATTAATCTTTATTGTATTTCCTATTGCAGCAGCTATTTTGATTCCCATTGGAAGATTTATGCTTCGAATCTCTAAGGAAACGCAAAAAGAGACGGGTATTTTTACAGGCATATTGAATGAGGTTCTGCCAGAGATTAAGCTAGTGAAGGCATCAAACGCTGAAAGGGTCGAAATAGAGCGGGGAAAGAAAGGAATCAAACGGCTGTTCAATCTTGGGAAAAAGGAGGCTAAGGTTCTTGCCCTTGTATCACCAATTATTACGCTTGTTTTAATGGCCGCATTGGTCGGTGTAATTGGTTACGGGGGGATGCAGGTCTCCAGCGGATTGATTACGGCAGGTTCATTGGTCGCTTTTATTTTGTATTTGTTTCAGATCATCATGCCGATGGGGCAAATTACGACCTTCTTTACTCAATTACAGAAATCTATTGGTGCCACGAGCCGAATTATCGAAATCTTAAATGAAGAAGAGGAAGCACTGACGGAAGGGTTAGAACTGAAAAAGGCTGATCGAACCATTACTCTTCAGAATATTTCCTTTGGGTATTCAGAAGAGGAACCTATTTTACAAAATATTGATGCATCTGTTGAAGCAGGAAAAGTTACGGCTATCGTAGGGCCCAGCGGGAGCGGAAAAACGACACTTTTCAAATTGCTGGAGCGATATTATCAGCCTTCAAAGGGTGAGATTCTTATCGGTGATCATTTGATTACGGATTATTCTCTTCATTCGTGGAGAAGTCATATTGGCTATGTATCGCAGGAAAGTCCGCTTCTTGGCGGGACCATTCGTGATAATATTTGCTATGGTGTTGATCGTGCGGTCGATAATGAGGAGCTGGTCAATGTGGCAAGGATGGCCAATGCTTTAGGGTTTATTGAGGAGCTTCCTCTTCAATTCGATACAGAGGTTGGTGAGCGAGGGCTGAAGCTTTCTGGGGGACAGAGGCAAAGAATTGCGATTGCCAGAGCGCTTCTTCGCAATCCAAGCCTCTTGATGCTTGATGAAGCGACGTCCAGCCTGGACAGTGAATCCGAACAGCTGGTTCAGCAAGCGTTGGAGAAGCTAATGGAAGGCCGGACAACGGTGATTATTGCCCATCGTCTTTCGACCGTGATAGATGCAGATAAACTCATCTTTCTCGAGAAGGGGCGGATAACAGGAATGGGAACCCATCGTGAACTAATGGAAACTCATGAGCTTTATCGTAAATTTGCCAATAGACAGTTTAAGTTGAATGATGAGTTGAATGAAAAAAAGCTCTAATCTACCTAGTGGCGGATTAGAGCTTTTTTCATTTCTTAATGGGCAGGGAACCAAATTAATTGGATGATGAATAAAATACCAAACACATAGATGAGCGGTGGTACTTCTCTTCCTTTTCCACCGAACAATTTAAGTAATGGATAAAGGATAAACCCAAAGGCGATTCCAGTTGAAATGCTTGAGGTTAAAGGCATAGCTAAGATAATGAGAAAAGCGGTGAAGGCTTCGTCAAATTCAGCCCAGTTAATCTTCGACAGGCTACCCATCATGAAGCAGCCGACAATAATTAAGACGGGTGACGTGATGGCAGCTAAGCTAGAAATAGCTGAAATAAATGGCGAGAAGAACATAGCCACAACAAACAGGCAAGCAACTGTAACAGCTGTTAATCCAGTTCGTCCACCTGCAGCAACACCCGCAGAGGATTCAACATAGGCTGTTGAAGGACTCGTACCAAATGCTGCTCCAAGCGTAGTGGCAATGGAATCGCCAAGGAAGGCCTGCTTTGCTCGCGGCAGATTTCCGTCCTTCATGAGTCCCGCTTGTTCAGATACGGCTACCATTGTTCCTGTCGTATCAAAGATGGTAACAAGCAAGAAGGAGAAGACGACAGAATACAAACCATTTGAGAATACCCCAGCCAAATCCATATCAAAGAATACGGGCATAGGAGGCAGGGAAGGAATCAATTCTGATCCAGTCAGGTTCAGCATACCAGTAAAATAACCAATTACAGCTGTGATGATCATTCCGATAAAGAGAGCTCCTGGGACTTTTCGGACCATAAGAAGCAACGTAATCAACAATCCAGCGATGGTTAAGAGCGGCATAGGTGCTGTTAAATCGCCAAGGCCGACTAAATTGCTTTCGTTAGCGACAAAAATCTGTGCTTGTCGCAGTCCTAAGAAAGCAATGAACAATCCAATTCCCGCAGAAATGCCATATTTAATGGATGGGGGAATAGAAAGAATAATCAGTTCACGCAGTCTGCTGAAGCTCAGCAGTAAAAAGAGGATACCAGCAATAAATACTGTTCCAAGGATGATTTGATAGCTTAATCCGTTTGTTCCAGCTACTGTGGCAAAGTAGGCGTTCAACCCCATGCCTGGTGCAATAGCAATTGGATATTTGGCAAATAAACCCATAATGAGCGTACCGGCAACAGCTGAAATGATCGTTGCCATAAATACTTGCTCAAACGGAATCCCGGAAGCGGATAAAATCGCCGGGTTAACAATGATAATATAGACCATCGTGAAGAACGTGGTAATTCCTGCCAAAATTTCCGTTTTCACAGATGTTTGATGTTTTGAAAGTGAAAAGAATTGTTCAAGCAAAATGGAAACCTCCAAATATAATTTCGTCAAACACGAACGTTTGTGACGACCCTTAATATATTATTCGCTATTGGGGGAAATTTCAACCCAGAATAGAAGAAAAACACCTTGAGAATATATTTCCAGTAGCAACGTAGATATATACAGGTTTTTATTTTTTTCCAATTATGGTTAATGGATTCATTCAGTACTACTTTTAAAAACAGACGATATATATTATAGTAAGAAAGTATAAAGGGAATAAGTTAGAGGTGATTTGCCATAAGAATGTTAATATTGGAGGATGAGCCAGTAGCACGAACGGTTCTGAAAAAAAGACTCGAACTTCAAGGATACAAGGTGGATGATTTTGATGATCCTGAAGAAGCAATCAAGGCTTGTGAGGAACATGACTATGACCTTTTAATATTTGACATCACTATTCACGGGGCTATCATAGATGGACTCGAAGCAGCCTCCATTATTAGAAGCAAGAAAAATATCCCATTTATTCTTGTGACGGGCGCAGATTCATCGGATGCTAGGTTAAGAGGTCTACAAGAGGGGGCTCTCCTTTATTTCACGAAACCATTCAGTTATAAAGAACTAGTCTTAAATATTAAGAATTTGATGGATAATACAGTGAGAAAGAGCCACGAATACATACATGCTGGTCATAAAATTGAACCGTTAAAGGGGACTATCACCTTGAAGGATGGTTCAATTGAGTCACTATCCAAGATTCCAATGCAAGTATTAACGTATCTCCTTGACCATAAGCATCAAATTGTCACGAAGAAAGAATTATGGGAAGCCATTTGGTCCGAACATGGTGAAATGAGTGAGGATATTATTAATACAACTATCAATCGAATTAGACGAAAGCTTGGCAGGGAATTCATCAGCACTATCAAAAATGTCGGCTATGAGATTCGGGAATATTAAGGTGGTTTATGCCTTTTAAGATGGATAAGCATACATGAGCAGTATAGATTGCTTTCAAGTGCTTATATAACAATCAAACGGCTTGTTCTAACAATTTTGTTAGTATCCCAAAATCACAAAAACATTATGCTAATATAGAGAAGTGAAATTTATGAAGTAATGTTTTAGAGGTGATTTTGATGGAAAAACACATAACCAGCACAGGTTTGAAAAGTATGATTGGCATTGAAATTTTAAAAGCTGAACGAATGGTTGACCACTCCATTACAACGGATGTCTATCAACGGAAAATTAAAGAATACAAAAGAGCCAAGCAATTGAAGAGGCTGCTGCAGGAATTTGACAAAGGACAAGAGTATGTAGCTAGAGAATATGAACAGCTTTCAGGAAGAGAAGTAATGCTGTAAATGAATAATAATCTTTCTATATATTTTAGCAACCCCCCTTGGGAATAAGGAATCTATTCTTTAACCAAGGGGGTTTTTGTGTGTGATTTATACAATGAGACAGAGGGTGCCTGCCGTAATAACTAGACCGCCAATTATTGTATTCCTTGAAAGCTTTTCCTTTAATAGAAGGACGCCAAGAATGATTGTTAATACTGTACTGAATTTATCAATAGGTGCAACGATGGATACTTTACCAATCGAAATAGCCCCGAAATAGCATAACCATGATAATCCCGTTGCAGCACCTGACAGGATGAGAAAAAGGAAAGACTTCTTAGAGACAGTCTTCAGCTCTCGGTAAGTCCCCTGCCAGAAGACAATGCCCCATGCAAAGAACAGAATGACAATCGTCCGAATAAATGTCGCTAGATTTGAATCGACATTCTCAATCCCAATCTTGGCCAGTATACTTGTCAAGGCAGCAAAAACCGCAGACAACAACGCAAGAAATATGTATGACTGCTTCAAATGCCCTTTCTTTTTGGCCGTTTTTGTTTTTCCAATTAAGATGAAGGTTCCTGCACTAATCAGCAAGCCTCCTATGACGACCATCGGAGTCAGCGGCTCTCTAAGAATGATAAAGGAAAGGATAATCGTTAAGACGATACTTGATTTGTCGATTGGCACCACCTTGGAGACATCCCCTAGCTGGATAGCCTTAAAGAAGCATAGCCATGATAAGCCTGTTGTCAAGCCTGAGAGAACAATGAAAATCCATGACTTGATTGATATGGAACCTATTGTATGCCAAGTGTCCGTAATGAGAACCACAATCGCAGCCATGATGAGGACAACGATTGTCCGGATGGCTGTCCCTAAATTGGAATCCACATTTGTTATCCCGATTTTGGCGAGAATGGAGGTTAATGCGGCAAAGATTGCTGCCAGGAGGGCGAGTATAATAGTCATCTTTGAATCATCTCTTTTTCTTTTGATTTGCCCATATGTTCTACTGAATACTATACAGGATACAATCCAAGAAGTGCAAAGGGGTCCAATGGCAGTTACAAAGGGTCAAAATACACGGGGGACATCCAGAATAATCCACCCCTTTTGTGAAAACTTTCTTAATATGTAAAAAAAAGCACGAATCATGTTTATCCAATTTCTGTGAGGGGAACTGAAAACTGATGTTTACTTTTCAAAGGGGGAATATTAGTGGATCGATCAAAAGATGAAATGAATCAGAAACAACATTCAGATGCGCCAGAAAACCGCGAAGAAGATGTGCTGACTAATCGTCAGGGTCATAAGATTACCGATAATCAAAATGTCCGGACTGTTGGAAACCGCGGACCGATGACGTTGGAGAACTATCATTTCCTGGAGAAAATCTCTCACTTTGATAGAGAACGGATTCCCGAGCGCGTCGTTCATGCAAGAGGAGCTGGAGCTTATGGATATTTTGAGGCTTATGGAAAAGTGGGGGATGAGCCTGTCTCAAAATATACTCGGGCCAAGCTGTTCCAGGAGGCTGGGAAGAAAACACCTGTCTTTGTCCGTTTCTCCACAGTAACTGGTGCACGTGAATCGAGCGAAACAGCCCGTGATCCGCGCGGATTTGCGGTTAAATTCTATACAGAGGATGGAAACTGGGATCTGGTTGGGAATAACCTGAAAATATTCTTTATCCGTGATCCGCTCAAATTCCCTGATATGGTCCATGCCTTTAAGCCAGATCCAGTCAATAACCTCATGCATCCAGAGGGCATGTTTGACTTCTTCTCGAAATCACCAGAAAGCATCCATATGGCTACATTCCTGCACTCTCCTTGGGGAATACCCGCGAATTACAGACAGATGCAGGGTTCAGGTGTTAATACGTACAAATGGGTAAACAAAGAAGGGGAAGCCGTTCTTGTTAAATATCACTGGGAGCCAAAGCAAGGGATTAAAAACCTTACACAGGCAGAGGCAGAGAAAATCCAAGCCACGAATGTTGCTCATGCGACACAGGATTTGTATGAGGCTATTGAGCGAGGAGATTACCCGGAATGGGAACTTTGCATGCAAATCATGAGTGATGATGAGCATCCAGAACTGGATTTCGATCCGCTTGACCCGACAAAATTATGGCCGCAGGATCAATTCCCATTCCTCCCGGTTGGAAGAATGGTCTTGGACCGCAACCCAGTTAACTATTTTGCTGAGGTAGAGCAGGCTGCATTTGGTACAGGGGTGCTTGTTGATGGACTCGACTTCTCAGACGATAAACTCCTGCAAGGCCGGACCTTCTCGTACTCTGATACCCAGCGTTACCGTGTAGGATCTAATTATCTTCAATTGCCGGTGAATGCTCCGAAAACAAAGGTAAGGACGAATCAATCAGATGGTCAGATGGCCTACTCAGTTGATTTTGCGAGTGAATCCAACCCGCATGTCAATTATGAGCCGACCAATCTTGGCGGTTTCGCTGAAGCGGAGAAAGAAGGAAAAGACCATGAACCGCATTATAATGATCGTCTAGTCAGACAGAAAATTGAGCGTGCCAATGATTATAAGCAGGCGGGAGAAACATACCGAAACTTTGAAGATTGGGAAAAGGATGACCTCATCAATAACTTGGTCAATGCCCTTAAGGTATGTGCCCCAATCATTCAAGAAAAAATGATTGAACACTTTACGAAGGCAGATGAAGAATATGGACGCCGAGTAAAGGAAGGGCTTGCAAATGCCTTAAAGGAAATGGAACAGGAGAATGTTACGAGCTCCCCACGAGCTGATGAAGCGGTCAAAAAAGCTGAAGACATGGGTCATGATGCTGAACCTTATTAAACAAAAGAAAGACTCTGCGAGTTCGCAGAGTCTTTTCTTATTCATTCAGCTTCTTTAACGGGCTGACAGCTGGTCCTTCAATGACTTCACCATTTGTATCAAAACGTGAGCCGTGGCATGGGCAATCCCATGAACGTTCGCCACTGTTCCATCTTACCTCGCAGCCCAAATGGGTACAGGTTGTATCTAGTATACAGAGATTCCCATCTTTATCCCTGTAGGCACCTGCTTTCTTGCCTTTAAACTTAACATGGCCGCCTTCCTCAGGCTTCAATTCATCGAGATCTACTTCATTAGGATTGATTTTCCCTTTGATTAATTCCTTGGCAACATTTGAATTTTCTTTTATGAAGGTAGATACGCTTGCTAGATTCGTCTCGGAACGGCTAGGTGAGAAGAGGTCGGCATATGGATTCTCCTTACCGGTAATTAAATCACTAAGAATTAAAGCTGCGGCCGCTCCGTTAGACATGCCCCATTTGGCAAAACCTGTCGCAACATATAGATGATTCTTTGAGTCAGAGTAGGCGCCAATATACGGGATTTTGTCTAACGTGACTAGGTCCTGTGCTGACCATCTGTATGGGTACTCCTTGACCGTGTAATAGTTATCCGTAAAGTCTTGCAGTGCGGTGAAATAAGCTTGTTCGTCCTCAGACTGACCTGTTTTATGGCTTTCTCCACCGATTAGAAGCAGCTTTTGCCCATTATAGTCTGTGTAACGGAGGGAACGAGTCGGTTTATCTGCACTGATATACATACCATCGGGAATATTCTCCTCGGTGGCAGCTGCGATGATATAGGAGCGAAGCGGATGCAGCCTTGAAAAGTAAAGTCCCTTCATATCATAGAAAGGATAATGGGTGGCGATAATGATGGCCTTCCCGCTGATTTGATGTCCATTTTCGAGCACGGCATGATGACCTGAATCATCCTCTTTTATGTCTTTAACAGGTGAACGCTCATAAATGATCCCGCCCATTTGCTCAAATGAAACGAAAAGATTGCTCAATAGCTTGAGCGGGTGAAATTGAGCTTGACCATTCATAGAGACCGCTGATTTGATTGGGAAGGGTAAGGGCAATTCAGTATGAAAGGCTCCATCTATGCCAAGCTTTTCATATGCCTTGAATTCAGCTTTGATTTTGTCAGCATATTCATCTGTCGTTGCATACGTATAAGCGGTTTGTTCGGAGAAATCACAAGCGATGTCTTCTGTATGCACAATATTTTTGAGGTAGTTTACACCATCCATATTAGCTTGATAGTATAGCCTTGCCGTTTCTTCACCATGCTTTTTGATGAGTTCATCATAGAAGAGACCATGCTGAGCTGAGATTTTTGCTGTTGTGTGACCTGTCGTTCCATAAAGAATACGATCGGCTTCAAGCAGAATGACCTTTCTGCCCCTTTTTGCCAGCTCATAAGCTGACAGAACACCGACGATTCCGGCTCCAATAATGACAATCTCTGTTTCCTCATCCTTAACCGCCTGCTGATAGACAGGGGATTCCTTGCGATCAATATAATCCGTCCAATAAGATTTTGACTCTGTTGGGATTTTTGTCATAATGCACCTCCAGTTTTCCAATATAGTTTATACATACCCATGATTTTCTAAAACAATCTATCACTCATCTGTCATATAAAAATCTATCGAATGGCCTATCGATAGAACAGTCCATTGACTGGAAGTAAATGGTATAATAAGGGTGCTGATAACAAATTCAGGAGAGATGCTCATGGTAGGAAAAATTTGTGTCGCTCTCATTGTCTTATTTGCCATTTATTCATGTGTGATGGCAATCGTACGACCAAGCCAATTTGATTTGAACTTAAAGAAAAAGAGGAGAGTTCTATATACCATCTTTATTGCGACGACAGGCAGCGGAGTGGTTTTGGGCGGTCTTGAGCTTGACGATTGGCCCTATGTAGTGAGTCTCGCCTCCATTGTCGTCTTTACGGATCTTGCTGTGCTGCTGACTCCAAGCATCCTGAGAATATGGCAGGCTGAATTTCTTCATGGCTCTGAGCTTCTTGAAGAAACCTTAAAGGAGAACGAACGGCTTATTCGGGATATGATGGCAAAGGTTAGTTTTATGTCCTTTCTCATCCAAGATGCCATTTATTATTTCGAGAAGAAACCAATCCCTGAGACAGATGAGGATTATCTGGCAGAGCTGGAACAATACCTGCAGCAATATGGGGATCGTTTTGGCTTGAATATCGATGTACGGCAGTACGAAATCGATCCGAATACCGATCTTGAAGTCTCTGTTCAAGCGAAAATCCGGCAAGAGCTTCTAATTATGAAGGATATGCATAATATAGGGATGGAGTTATCAAGACTAGAAGAATATATTGTTTCCATTTATAATGGAGAAATTATCACATTAGAAGAGGATGAAACCTTTATCGTCCCTGTTCAGCTTCCTAAATATCACTTTATTGTCGTGATCAAGAAAGGAAAGGGAACACCGATAGAAATTGACGGGATTCATACCGCAAATTTGGTTCATATATATGATTCTTTTATGTAAAATGATGGTATAATATAATGAGGAAGAATTGACGAGGGGGATTAGCATGAAACAAAGGAGAAGAGACCGGTTGAATGAAGGGGCGATGAATCAGACGGACTTAATCGCAAATGCAGCTTCAATTGGCGCAAAACCAACACATCTCTCCAACAAGTCAATGAGCAAGCAGACTAAACGATTAAAGGAATTAAATAAGCAGGCCTTAGCCTATATTCAATCAGTGAAATAAGGATACTTCGTATTCTGAGGGACGGGAAATCAGAGAATCTCCTGTCCTTTTCTTGTGCCATTAAAAATGGAATATGCCGCCGCTATTTTCTTGTGTAGGTTCCCGCCGACTTGCATATTCTATAGAAAAGCAGCAGAGAATGGGGCAGAAGGAATAGTGGAAGCGAGAAGAGAACAGGATAAAGGAAAGAAAAAGCCGTATACGACTTTAGTGCGCAATCCGAAGATGCTGAAGAAAAACAAAGAGGCGCTTAAATGGTTGAAATCCATTCGCGGCCGGCTGGGGTAGCTCGGATGCAGTCATAAAGAAAGGACTTCAGAGTGATCTGAAGTCCTTTTTAATTTCTTAAGACCAAGGTAATAAATAGAAAAAGATACTAAGGAAATGACAGGCACTTCCTGCAAGAACAAATAGATGCCAGATCGCATGATGGTGCTTAAAACCGCGCCACACATAAAAGATAGATCCTGCAGTATATAGAATGCCGCCTGCTACAAGCAGGACAATTCCATTAGGAGCAAGAAACTGTGATAATGGCCCCCATGCAAATACAATCATCCAGCCCATAATAATATATAATATCGTGGAAAAAAGCATGTACTTCTTCACGAAAAAGGATTTAAAAACGGTTCCCCCAATGGCAATTCCCCAAACGATTCCAAAGATTGTCCAGCGTGCCCATCCATCTAGAGCTATGAACAAGAAGGGGGTATACGTACCCGCAATAAAGAAATAAATGGATGTATGATCGAAAATTTGGAAGAGATCCTTTAGCTTTCCTTCAGGCAAGCTATGGACAAGGGTTGAACATAGATACATTAACAGCATTGTACTGCCGAAAATGGTAAAGCTCACCACATGCCAAGCAGTTCCGTATTGAGCAGAATAGATGATTAAGAGCACAAGAGCAGCTAAGCTGAGCAGAGCACCCAATCCATGAGTGATAGCATTCACGATTTCTTCACTTTTCGTATAAACATGGGTTTCATTCATTGCGAATTCCTTCTTTCCTCCGATATGTTTAAGCTGGCTGAAAACGGATATATCATATGTGATGATAACATGTAGTTTTCGATACTATATAACAAAGTATAGGTGGTAATTACAGGAGAGTCAAGTTATTTAACAGCAAAAAAAGAAGGGGGATGATGGTGTAAACTGGTACCCCTGTCAAGGACACATTAAAAAAAAGAGACTAAGCTACGAGAAGATGATTCCTAAATTGAACAGGGGTCATCTTCTTTAAGTTCCATTGATAACGGTCATAATTATAGTAATTGATGTAGTGCTTTATTTTGGCCTTTAGTTCATTCAGTGTCTGGCAAGATCGATAATCGACTTCATCTTTGAGGTGCCCAAAGAACGATTCCTGAGGGGCATTGTCCCAACAGTTTCCCCGGCGAGACATGGATTGTCCCAATCCATATTTCTTCAATAATTTTTGATAACGAGGACTTGTGTAATGGCTTCCTTGATCGGAGTGGATAAACGCATCCTTGTCTAATTTTACTTTCTTGTTGTTCATTAACTTATGGATCGTCTGCGTGGCGATATCCAATGTAATTCGGTCTGAAACATGGTAAACGAGGATTTCGTTCGTCGAGGCATCTTTTATGGTCGACAAATAAGCCATCTGTCTTCCGGCATATGGCAAATAGGTGATATCTGTTAATAGTACTTTACCAGGAACTCCTTGTTTGAATTCTCGGTTCAACTTGTTTGGAACGACCTGGTGTTCCTTAGTGGCTTTGGCGATTTTCCTATAAGGATTTGACCTCCTGTGAGGACAGACAATCCCATATTTCCTCATGATTCGTTGAATCTTTTTTCGACTAAAGAGGACTCCATACTTATTTTCTAATACCATCTTAATGGAGCGAGACCCCTTCTTATACCCGCGTCGTTTGAACGCTTTTAAAATGAGCTCTTTCGCTTCTAAATCTAATTGTTCTCTTGCTTTACGGACCTCAAAAGCCTTTAAGTAACTGTAGTAACCCGAACGGGATACGCCTAAGAGGGCACAAAAGTATGCCGTCAATCGCTTGAATGAATGTTGTTCCAAGGTCTCATAAATCAGCTGATAGATTCTATTTGGAGCGAGGTTTTGACTTTCGTTTAACAGCCTCCTTTCGGTCATTTCTAGCTTTTTTAATAGCTCTATTTGTCCTTCCAACAGCTTAATTTGAGCTTCTTGGCGTTTAATCACTTCAGATGGTGAGAGTTCCCGTTTTAACGGCCTTCCAGATGCCGTTTTCCTTGAATCCGTGAGTCCAAGTAACCCATTGGTTTCATAGGCTTTCTTCCACCTATAGGCCGATTGTTCGATTCGCTTCATTCCAATGAGGTCGACATCAAAACCGCCCTCCATAAAAATTTGCCGGGGAAGCTTTCCCGTCATATACTCATCAATAAATCTATTTTTAAATGCATCTGTATAGGTGATGGATCGCTCGCTGACACGTTGTACATTTGGGTTTTTTTGAAGTAGTTTAATCTCTCTAGATGTAAATGTAATCTTACTCATGGTATCCCCTTGTATCTTATTTCATGACCTCTAGTATATAAGAAAACCTGTAGCTAGGACACTCTTTTTCAAGTGTCCTAACTACAGGTACCAGTTTAGTGATCCCGCCTTCTCTTTTTTTTTACAGATAGATGATTGGAGATTCGTCTATTTCAGCATAGTTTGAATTAAAACGGGGTCATGATCACTTGCACGTCCATGCTCTTCCATAAAAGTCGCATTAATATGGACAATATCAACTGCTGTTCGTAAAGAAAGGTTTTTTGAGACTAGAATGTGATCGAGCACTTGTAAATTCCCTTGGTATGCATACGTGTAACGGTCAACGGAAGGGATAAGGTCAATCATATTTGTCATTTCCTTGCCTTTAAGGGTTTTGAGTGTTTGGGTGAATTCAAAGTCATTCATATCCCCAAGGGCGATAATATTAGCATTTCGATCCTTTGATTGTATGTCCTTTATGAATTGGTTGACGATCGCTGCTATTTTGACACGCTGTTCTTCACTTGATAGGACGGCAGGCTGTGTCTTACCGAATAACGGTAAGTCTCCCCCTTTAGAATTGAAGTGATTGGCAATCACGACCACCTTATCCCCATTAAAGGAAAACTGTGCGGCCAGCGGTTTACGGCTGCTCTTAAATGCTGCGTTATTCGGCTCTATGCGTCCAGGATTCAAGGTGAGTTTTCCGTTCTCATAACCGACTGCTTCATTTGCTGTTCCTTTTGGCGCATCGACAAGGGATACACGCTCTGGATTATAGAGGAAACCAACACGGATATTGGCACCAGGAGCACCGCCGTCCTCGTTATTATTTGGAGCGATATCGGTATAGGCATAAGTTGGACCGCCAAGTTCCTTAATCTGATCAATCAGTACCTGGTAGCTCATGCTGGCATCTGTATTTCCGCTGTTTGTGGCACCGTCATTGTCCTGAATTTCTGTCAGTCCAATAATATCGGGCTGATTTAAGTTTTCTGCAATAGCCTTGGCCAGCTTTGTCGTTTTCTCCATACTTGTTTTCGGTGAGAAGTTCTCGACGTTATAGGAGGCAACGATTAACTTCTTCGCATGCTGCTTCAATTTCGTCTTTTCCTGCTTTAGTTTTCCTTCTTTTAAATCAGGCAGAGTTTCATGATCAGCGAAGATTCGGTAGTTGCTAAAACCATAGCTGACGACCCCGGTAATATCGCCAGTAAAGGAATCACCGGTTTTTGCCACGAAGCTGGAATCATCGATATCAATAATTAGCCGTTCTGGATTAAAGTCATCCTCCTTAATTCTCAGACCTTTAGCCAATGTGTTGACCGGCGTGTACTTGGAGACAACATATAATTCGCCATAATCCTGTGGAGCAATTACCTTCGGTTTTGCAACCTTGACGAGCATGCCCTCCAGGCTTTCATAATAATCAATACCGTCCTGCCTTGGATCAAACTTTGTGAATTGATCATTGTCAATGATTTTTGTCGGTTGTCCTTTAAGCGGGCTGATTTCAACCGGCTTTGGCAGGGCTTGTCCTGTAGCTGTGACAGTTATGGAAGTAGCGTTAATTTCGGTGACAGGAAGGTCTGTCTTTAATTTTTCAGAATATCCTTCCAACACCCATTCCTTCACCTGTCCGCTTACTTTTACCGTATCTCCGGCAGATAGGCCGTGATTTCGTTTATAAACAAGAATTCCTTCTGATGTGGCCGGGTCGTTATCAGGCTTTAGTGACTGGATATAGACATTACTGGCATCAGCTACATATGTGACAACTCCCTCTACATTAGCAACATATTGATTCTCATAGGGAGAGTAGTGGGCTGCTCCTTGGATGTCATGTATTTCTAAGCCGTTTAAGGCAATGTAGTACGTAAATGTTGCGATATCGCTATCCTTAAATCCATCAGCAATCACAACAGCTTTAATTGTTGTATCCTTCGTGATTTCGATAGGACCGGAATAGCGTGTACTATCTATAGTTGGCACAGTGCCATCTGTCGTATAATAAATCGCGCCGTTCTCCGTGTCTGATGTTAGCGTGATCGTTGTACCGGATGTGACGGCACCTGAAGGGACGGAGCTGACAGGTTCAGCCGCTTTTGGTGCAGGGTCTGATTCATCAACTAACGTAACTACCGTTGGGTTTTTTAAACCAGGTACGGTGAAATAGGCTTCAAGGGAACCTGTGACTTGAACCTTACTTCCAATTTTTGTCGGGTTTGTCTGCAGGCCGAATTCGGCACGGAAGCTTGCTGGCAGTTGAACAGGCAGCAGCTTAGATTTGTCCTTTTCATTTGGTGTATCAGCAAGGGCGAAATTGAAATCGTTTCCAAATGGCGCCTCGAAATCATAGCTGTTATTCCCGGTTGTATGAGCGACGATATACCCTTCAACGGTCGCAGAGCCAGAATTATTGGCAATCGCTTCAGCAACTGAAATAGGGGCTGCTGCATGAGAAACTGTGCTTGGAATTAGAATCGAAAAAAGGAAGAAAAAGAGTAAACTTGGCATGAAAAAACGTCTTTTGAAAAACGTCAGCATGTGACACGCTCCTTTATCATTTTTGTCAGTTCATCCATATACTACAAAATACTTAGAAGGCTAGATAGTGTGGGAAGTATCATCTTTTGACTGATAAATGGCAGTGATACAGGCAGAAAGAACTAGTTGTCTTGCCTGGTTTACATAGAGCATAAAGACCATGTTTATGAGTGCTTAGTGCAAAGGAATCGGAATAAGCCTCAAAAGTGCAGCTTATGGACCGTATTTGGCAAGATAGGGAACAAATCTTGCGGTTTATCGATAGAGGTATGACATTACACAAAAACTTCCTTATTATTGGTATAGAGGAAAATCATAGGGGATATTGGAAGGGTGTTTGAGGGGATGAGACTTATCTTAAATATTGATAGGGGATTTAAGGAAAAGAAAGTGATCATTGAGGCACCTCATTTAGATGAAGAGGTGCAAGGAGTCATTAACGCTGTGCAAGAAAGGGAACATCCATTCTTGGTAGGCAGGAAGGGGGAACGGCAGCATATCTTGCATGTTACAGATATTCATCTTTTTCATTCTGAGAAAGATCATGTGGAAGCTGTGACAAAGGAAGAATCTTTCATGATTCGTGAAAAACTGTATGAGCTTGAAGAGATGCTTCCAGCGAATCGCTTTATCCGTCTGTCAAAATCGGCTATCGCCAATTTATATGAGCTAAGCCATTTTGAGGCCTCCTTCAATGGAACTCTCTGTGTCCATTTTAAATCTGGTAGGAAAGAATATGTGTCGAGGACTTATGTTCCAGCAATTAAAGGAGCATTGCGAATGAATAGGAGGAAAACAAAATGAAGACGTTTATTTACCGCAGCTTAATAGGTGTTTTTTTTGGAGGATTCCTTCATGTTTTAATAATCAGTTTAGGAATTCTTCTCTCCCAGGCAGAGACCATCAATGCGGATTTATTTTTGAAGAATGCACTTGGAGTCATCATTTGTGCCTGGTTTTTTACAGTCAGTCCGATGTATTTTGAGATAAAAAAATGGAGTCTGCTTCAGCAAACGCTCCTGCACTTTATGACTGTCAGCACTCTTTTTTTCCTTCTTGCTTTCACAATTGGCTGGATTCCGATCTCTATGCCAATTATATTGAAGCAAATGGTGATATTTATCGCAATCTACCTGATTAGTTGGACAATTTTCTTTCTCTATTTCAAATATCAAGAAAAGGTACTGAATGAGCATTTAAAGCGATTGTAATACCCTAATTCCTATGAATAGTCAAAAAAAGACAAAAAACATACCGGAATTTTTCATACGGTGTATAATGAGGAGTGTGTCAGCTTGTTTGGCCAATTATTCAGTGGATTGAAATAGGAGGCAAGTACATGACGATTATGACAGAAACAATAATGGAGCTCATTTCAGTAGAGCAATGGGAAGAGGCCTATCCAATCATCACGCAATTGCGTACGAATCTAGATAAGCATTCCTATTTTGAATTAATGGATGAGATGAGAAAGGATGGCTATCGCTTATTCGCTTTTTATCGAGGTGAAGAGATGGCTGCAGTCATTGGCATAAGCGTACGTGTGAATTTCTATAATAAGCGTCATGTGATGGTGCATGATTTGGTAACAAACGAAGAGGAACGCTCCCAGGGCATTGGAGAGAAGCTTCTCGCTTTTATCCATGATTGGGCGAGAGAAAATGGTGCGAAGTATGTTGCACTTGAATCAGCCCTGCCACGAACAGATGCCCACCGGTTTTATGAAGAGAAGCTAGATTATGATAAATGGAGTTATTCCTTCAGGAAAGAATTGTAAATATCCTATGTAGACAATCGGCCCCATTTCGCCGATTGTTTTTTTATGTCCGGCCTGTCAAAAGGACTGCTTCCATATCATGGTCAAAGTCAGATTGGCACTGCTATTAGAAGGATTTGCAGGGAGAATGCGGACGACAATTGCCCCTGGTGAGAAGGTAACCTCAGGCCGGTGGGTAAGAGGGAGGCTGTTAATCAGTGCGATGACTTGATTCCTTTGTCCTCGCTGGGCAGCCTCCATTAATTGGCGGGCAAAGGTCGGATTGCTCTCGACTTGATTGGTGATGGTATAAAGATCACTAATCATTTCCTTAGATAAATTGGCGGAATTCACAAATACCTGTGTATTAATAGGCGGATATTGCTGTCTTTGCTCAAGATTCATGCTCATGTGACTCCTTTACTTGATTTGTCCTGTTTGGAACCATCGATTTATTCCGTTCATTCATATACCTATGCTGCGGGGCTCTTTTGGGTGATAATCATGAGCAATCCGTTGTTGGGAAGGAGAGGGATAGCTGAAGCATCCGGTCAATGATACATTTCGGACGTGTATGAGAGAAGAGAGACTATCTAGATGAAAAACAATGATGGTAAGGCGTTGATATACTCGTCTGAATTAACAGGCTGAAAAAAGTGATCATCGGTAACAATTATTTATTTCATAAAACGAATACAAAAAGCCACCTTTCACTGGGCACTCAAATTAAACTGGATGTATCTTTAAAAGTAGAGGCGGGTAGCGAGCTTGAGGCAATGATGAAGAACCAGCAGCAAGTGAATGTAATAACGATTGGGAGAAGCGTTATTAACTCTTATCATAAATGGTGGGAAAGTGTTAGCTCCAAATGTACACATGATAAGCAACCAAGGCTTTGAAGTAATCGAGGACTAATCTCATCATGAATAAAACTACATACAGTTGTGATTGCTCAGGGTTTTCATTTACAGCCATTGTAGTAGAGGGATGTAAATTGCCGCAGATAATGGTTGAAATACCGCGAAGGCTTGATGAGGTACAGGATAACAATTTATCCTTCTCGCAAATAAGAAACCTCCATTTCGAAACGGATTGCTCTAAAAATTGAGCAAGTATTGAGAGAACAAATAAAGGACTCCATCTTTAATTAGGTGGAGTATCCCAATACTGGGAGGATAGTAAAGTCAGAAGAAAAGGATATCTTGGAGTGTAGGGGAGTATGCATGTGTAATAATAATGATTTAATAAATAGCTCCAAATGAAATGGATTACTCATCATATATATATCTTATATAACCCATCTGTAAATGACCCATATTACACTTCCCTCTACAAACACGGTAAGCAAGAAAACTAAAAAGGCAAAAACAATACTGACACCTTTATTGATTCCTACAACATCATACAGAAATGAGTAAGTAAACTTAGGAAATAGAAACGGTGCCGTAAAAGGTAATGCTAATATCATAATAAACGACCCTGTAGCCATGATGATAAAAGGAACCATTACAACAACAACGATGCCTATAACAACTATAATGAAAATCATTCCTGCAGTATCCATTTCATCACCTTCTTGTTGCGTAAAATTATCTGATTATATTTTATAAATACCCCCAAAAAAAAGACCAATCGGATGATTGATCAAAATTGAGAAAAGATTGTATATAAGAAAACTATTACTATCAAAAACAATGCAGTAAGCCATATGAATCCATTTTTACTTTGGCCTACTTGATACCTATTAAACTCTTCTTCGCTTATCTCATCATGTGTTACACTGTTTCCTGTTTTAGTCTCTCTAATAATCTTTCCATCTTTGATGTAATGTTTTACTTTTGCCAATTGTGACTCCCCTTTTATGTATGAATTACTGTGAAAATTATTCTACCATATGCAACACCGGGATAAGGCGTTTTGTAATATTTTTTAACAAAAATGACCAACTGCTTGATTAAACAGTAATAATTGTTACTTTTAAGCTCAATACAAACTGATAACAGATGATGTAGAAAATTATGTGTAAGGTCTTTTATTAGACAAAACAAAAAAGACAAAGTACTCTCCAAGTTATCACCACAATAACCCTTGAGAGGAGCGCTTTGTCATGAATGGTCATAACACAAATACTTGAGATTTATCGAATGTTGTACAATCCCTCATGAATGACCTCTTTAAAGAGAAAATTGAATTAATCTTAGAGGAAGAGATCAAAAACGTCTTAATGAGCGAGAACCAGTGGGAATAGGAATTCACGTAATGGCTACTACAAGCGTTCAATGGATACCATGTATGGCCGGCCAGAAGACCTTTCGGTTCCCCTGACCGTAAAGGTGATTACCAAACTACACTGCTTGAACCTTATTAACATCTGATGGTCGCTGTGGATGAATTGGTTGTACAGCTCTACCAAAACGGGGGTTAGTGTGCGTCAAGTAGGTAAAATCATGAAGAACTTATTAGGAGACCAATATTCAGCTGGGACCATCTCTAAGATCACCTCAGCTGTCATGGGAGATGTGGAGAAATGGCAAAAGAGACCGTTGAATACTCAATACTGTGCGATTTACCTAGATGCTCTCTTCGTCAAATTGAGCAGAGACGTAGTCGACAAGGAAGCTATTTATATTGCCATGGGCATCACTCCTCATGGGAATCGAGAGATTTTGGGTTTTTACGTAGGTGGAAGGGAAACTTCGAATGGGTGGAGAAGGATTCTAATGAATTTTTATGGTCGTGGGGACAGGGAAGAGCTTCTTGGCATATTTGATGGATTGACGGGTCTGGAAGAAGCCTTTCGGGAGGCATTTCCAAGGGCTGATGTCCAACGATGCGTTGTTCATAAAGTTCGCCAGACCCTAAATGTCGCCAGAAAGAAAGACCAATCCGCCCTTAGCGAGGATTTAAAGCGCATTTATAGAGCATCTTCTTTTGATGAAGCAGAAAAGGCCCTGTAAGAGAAGTTAAGAAGAAATGGTCAAAGACCTACAAAAAGGAGTTAGAGTCCTGGGAGAATGATTTACCTGTCCCAACGGCATTTATGAATTACAGTTCCTACATCAGGCCCAATCTCTATACAACCAATTTAATTGAACGTTTAAACAAAGAAATCCGGAAACGATTAAAGATGATGAACAGCCTCCCGAACATTGAGGCAGCTGAGAAAATCGTCTATTTGACGGGACCAAATACAAAGACTCATGGGTAACGAGAAAATTAAGCGGGTTTGTTTGGCCAGAGGATTCATTGAACGGAATTTCAAAGAGAAATACCTGTTGAGGGATATGTATAAGGATGAAACATTGGGTATAGGGAGGGTCGATGGGAGAATACATATTAGAGGTGTGAGAAATGGAGACAAACATCAAACAGAAAAAAGTGACTCGGCAGCAGAAAATTGTACTTAAAGGTAATGTAGTGTTTAAGAATGATCCCAACTTTGACCTCATGGCTCAAGCATACATACTTCCATCACAAAACTAAGCACTACTTAGATAGTAAACGTGTTGATAAAAAGAAACCACCTTAACAAATGGAATATTCCATTTGTTTGTAGGTGGTTTTTGCACTATTTTGATCCATCTTAAAACGTATTCGCTTCATATGTTTTTCGGCTGATTTTCTCAATCACCTGATGGAGATCATCCGGCTTATGGAACTCAATAGGGGAGAAGCCTTTCTCAAACAGAATGGTGTCAGCCTCAATGACCAGGACATAGCGGTTATTGATTTTCGCTAAATGGATGGTCTCTCCGAAATCAGCGAGGAGGCCCTTGATACTTGTGCTGTCGAGCTTCATCTTCAGCTCAACTTCCGGTTCCCGCTCAACTAATTGGGCTGCTGCTTCGACGACCTGCTCTGTTGACAGCTTTTCTTGCAGCTCCCGCTTCGGGCTCTCAGCCCAAATCTCAATGGCCTCCTCGAACTGGCGTCTTTCCTCGCTTTCAGGTTCATATACCTCTCCAATATGCTCTTGTACCATTTCCATTACATGATTCTTCATGATTTCCTGCTTGGACTCCCCATATTCGACGAATTTCAAAAAGTCCTCAAAGTAACGGGCATGGGAGGATTGGTGGATTTTCAGCTCGTTTTCCTCAATCATTCCTTCCTCAGGCATATGCGGATAGAGGATGGATTTCATATTCTTGGTCGTAATGGCCATTTCAACATTGCGAATCAATGTTTTCTCATCAGAGATGGAGGCAACCTTCGGCTCGAAATCACATTTCATGATGAAGAGGAAACGATGCTCAAAGAATTTCCGAGGCACTGCTGATGCTAGGAGGAAGACGCCTCCTCGCACAGCGCTCGTGTCCAAATAAGAATGAACAAACTCCTCACTGCAGCTTTGGAACTCCTCTTTGCTTTCGGCATAGCGGGTTCGGTTAAAGGCGTTATAATTCGGGTTTGAATCGAGCGCATGGCCTGGCTCGATAATAAAATGCCCAAGCTTGGTCGGAACTTGTTCGGAATTCGGGTGGCGCTCCACCTTTCTTTTGACGATTTTCTTAAATTCCCCGTCAAGGAAATCTTTCAGAGCGCTTTCTTCGTATTCAGCTGTGTCAAGTGTTTGATAAAGCTTGGCTGTCGGCTGCTCTTTATTTTCAGTTTCAATTACGAAAAAGGATAAAAAACGTATCTCAAATTCCATCATTCACACCTAATTTCTTGTTTAGTCAGCCTTCTCAGTATCCCAAAAGCTCAAGATTTCGTCAATTTCCTTTATCGTACCCAAGAGCCTATAAACAGAATCCAAGAGGGGATGACAGTCTTTGTGTTTTGATGAAACATTTACCAAGCCTTTTCGCTCTAAAGCTGGGGTATAGGGTGTTAGAGGTGTATGAACTGTTTAGGAGGTGGAGGACATGGAAAGATGGGCTTACTTTTTCGTCCTGTTGGTGGGAATCCTTGTGTCTATCCTCTTGATTAGCTTGATGGTGGTCGGAATAGCCTCCTGCATCAAGTGGAACCGTGACAGGAAACAGCAGCAGCATGCCATCCTTCGTAATTTTCCTTTCTTGGCTAGGGCACGCTACGTATCTGAACAGGTCAGTCCGCAATTGAAGCAATACTTCTTTGAGGGGGATTTGACAGGGAAACCATATTCTCATCACGATTATGTAGCAATCGTCAAGACGGCGAAATATGCGAAATCTGTTGTCGCGTTAGGGAGCAAACGGGATTTTGACAAGCCTGGATTCTATATTCGTAATGCGTTTTTTCCAAGGCTTTTGAAGGATATGGGGGCAGATCAAACACCGCTCATCCATTCAAAGAAATACATAATTGATGAGGAGACCCTTCTATCAAGGAAGGAGCATATGGTAGAAACCGATTTGAAGCCTTGGCTTTATGAGGATGAAGATGCTGTTATCATTGGGGCTGATACTTGCCGCAAGCCGTTTCATTTGAAGAGTCCTGTAGGGATGAGCGCAATGAGCTATGGAGGACTAGGCAAGAATGCCATCAAGGCTCTGTCATTTGGCGTTCACGATGCACGAGCGTTTATGAATACCGGCGAAGGTGGAATCTCTCCCTACCATCTGGAGGGAGGAGCAGATTTAATCTGTCAAATAGGTCCTGGTAAATTTGGCTTTAGGGATAAGGAAGGAAATTTCTCTTGGGATGAGCTCTTGGAGAAATCCAAGCTGGATCAGGTAAAGGCATTTGAATTGAAATTAGGCCAGGGGGCAAAAATACGCGGGGGCCATATTGAGGGAGTCAAAGTTACTCCGGAGATTGCGAAGATACGAAATGTCGAGCCCTATAAGACGATTGATTCCCCAAATTGCTTTGAGGAGTTTGACAGCTTTGACTCTATGCTGGATTTCATAGAAAGAGTCAGGGAGGTTTCCGGTAAACCGGTTGGAATCAAAATGGTTATCGGTGCAGAAGAAACGTTTGAAGAATTTGCATCTTATATGAAAAAGAGTGGGCGTTATCCTGATTTCTTATCCATTGACGGTGCTGAGGGAGGTTCAGGAGCAACCTATAAGGCTATGTCCGATTCAGTCGGACTTCCGATTGTCCCATCTATTATGATTGCCAATCGTCTATTGAAGCAATACGGAATCAGGAACAAGATGAAGATAATCGCCAGCGGTAAGCTCTTCTCTGCTGACCGGATTGCATTGGTTCTATCTCTCGGCGCTGATGCCGTGCAGGTGGCCCGCGGATTGATGATTGCCGTAGGATGCATTCTCGCTGAAAAATGTCATACAAATCAGTGTCCAGTAGGTGTGGCTACGACAGATCCTAAGCTGCAAAAAGCCCTTGTCGTTGATGAAAAAAGGTATCGGGTAACCAATTATCTTGTTGGTCTTCGGGAGGAATTATTCATGCTGGCCGCCTCTGCTCATTTGAAGAGCCCGCGTTATTTCGGTGAAGAGGACATCGTGTTTGTAGATGAGCACTATCAGGTGAAGAATCTGAAGGACATCCAATCTGAACCAGGATGGGAAGAGCTTGTAACAAAATAAAAATAAGCGGGAAGGAATGGCTGGCATTCTTCCCGCTTATGATAAATGATAGGTTTGCTCACCAGTATTAGGAGGCTTCGATGGAGGTATCTTTTTTATTAAGTGCTCTGTTCATATGAAGTAAACGCTTTTTGATTTCATTGGCATAAATGATATCATTGTCCTTGATAGCAAGGCTTAATAAATCGAGCAGATCATCCAGCGTCAAGCTTTCTGTATTCTGTTCGTCAATTTCCCCTTCTTCGAACTCGTTAACAATCTGTTTTTCTGAATCCTTTCGTTTCTCTTCTTCTTGATAATGGGAAACGAAAATTTCAACAAGCATAGCATCCGTGATTTTCTCCCCGGTTGTCTCTGGCAGCATATCCAATATTTCTAATTCCTCAACAATCATATCAAAGCATTTGTCTGAAAGGGTGTATTCGGCCTTTCCTCCAAATAATTTTTCAAATACAGTCAGTAATACGGGAGTCGTTAAGGAAGTCAGTAGTTTTTCATATACTGTGTTGGTTTGTCTAACTTCTGCCAGAATAATCTCTTTCGTCTTGCTCCGCATAAAAATCCCCCTTGTATTTAAAGTCATGATTGAAATCATTTTCTAGGATAATAGTAGCATGAAAAAAAGAAGAATGATAATTTCGTGAACTGAGAAACGAGAAATGTCACAATATAGTAAGTAAATTCCTTTTGTGGCAGATATCAACCTGTAATTCATTGAGAGGTCTGTATGAAAATGGCAAACCATATTGTTATTCTGAAATAACATAAAGGGCTGTTTACCTGTTATCCTATTGGTTTGCAAAGGGCACTGAGACGATTTTTAATATCATTCATATATTCCTCATCTCCTTCTTCCTTCGCAAATAGGAGCAAATCCAGCAAATCATCTACCGTAAGCATCAAGGTATTCTGGTCATGTGAATCATCGCTAATCAAGCTGGAATCAGAGGAAAGATGCCTGCCGATGACATTGTAATAGAGATGGACCAAGGTAGAGCTTGAATACGGCACAGCCATTTCGGGAAGGGGATGGTCTGTTTTCTCCAGCTCGTTTTTCAGTGCCAGATAGGTATTCTCTGATAGAAGATGAGTGCCTGATGGTCCAAATAAATTGTAAAACATTTTTACAACGATTGGCGCGCTTAATGTTTGCACTAATTTAGGAGATACTTGGCCTGTGTTCATTATTTCATCTGTTATCAAAAGGTATGTATTCTTCTTCATCAATCTTCTATCCTCCTTTATGGAATCTATCATAAGCTATTTTTTGGAGAATTTAAACAATTGCGTCTTGGGTTTCTTGATGGAACGTTTAATCGTCATGATGATCAGGATTGGAACTAAGGATTCAAAAGGACCCCCTTACCGGTTTGATAGTCTGCTTCCCGCACCTCTAGTGGAACCATGTTTCCGCCTGTAGACCAGATGATAAGGACAGCTGTTTCTGGCAGGTCATATTCCTTTGAAGATAATAATGGTCCGTAAAATCCAGTCAGTGCAGACGGTTCGGCATATATGCCTTCTGTATCCATCAGCTCTGCAAGGTAACGGTAAATACGGGTGTCTGATACTGTAAAGGAAGCGTTTAAGCAATTAATCATATATTGGCTGGATAATTCAGATGGCCTCCCGACCGCTAGACCATCAGCTGCAGTCCGGTTTGTAAGGCCAAAATCATGAACAGATACTGAGCTATAAAGCTTTGTGGCCATCCCAAGCAGAAAGCAGGGAGACTCAACAGGTTCAGCAAAGGTCAGATGGACGTGTTTCCCGAATTCCTGCCTTAATCCATAGGCAATCCCGCCTGGTGCCCCTCCAACTCCGCATGGAAGATAGACAAAAAGGGGATGTTTCTCATCAATTTGTACACCTAGATCCTTCAATTGATTTTTGAGCCGGCGGGCTGCTGTTGCATACCCAAAGAAAAGGTCGGCAGATTTCTCATCATCAATGAAATGACAGAGGGGGGATTTCTCAGCTTCCATTCTCCCTTGTTTGACGGCTTCCCCGTAATCTGATCCATGTTCAACGACATTTACCCCACGTTTTCTGAGTAAATCCTTTTTCCATTGTTTTGCATCAGAGGACATGTGGACATTGACCTGGAAACCGAGTGTGCGGCCTATTAAGCCAATACTCAAACCAAGATTTCCGGTAGAGCCAACGATAATCGTATAGCGGGAATAGAAGGACCGGAAAATAGATGAATCGATCTTGCGGTAATCATCTGTTATCTTTAGGAGCCCTTGCTGTACAGCCAACTGTTCTGCGAGTTTCAACACCTCATAAATCCCGCCTCTAGCCTTCACCGAACCTGATATGGCGAGAGCATGGTCGCATTTGAGAAAAAGCTTGCCTGCAATGGCTTGGTTATGGAGCTGTTCGAGACGGTCTTGCATATGTTGTACCCTTACTAAGGGTGACTCAATCAAACCTGATTGTGCTTTTGTCTCCGGGAATTTATGGGCAAGATAGGGGGCAAAGCGATTTAAGCGTTCTTCAGCCTCATCGATTTTCGAACAATCTAAATGAAGAGGTGGATTAGGATGGTTCACCCAGTAACATTCTTTTCTTTCCGAAATATCCTGCAAGATAGGCAGTTCCTTCAGCCATTCATCCTTCGTTTTGCCATGAATTTTTTTCATCAATCAAACCATCTCCTTATGTGCGCATTTCAATAACATTACTTTCATTAAACATGATAATGCCTATTTTTTGAAATAGTCTGTCACATCATTTGGTTAATATGATATAATTATGATATCACTTTGATATATAGGAGATGGTGTGATGGCCGAGAAAAAGGCATTCAAAATCAATGGATACTTAGGTATCCTCATTGGAGCGATATTAGTTGGAATGGGGATTTACCTGTTTATCATGTCTGGTGGAGCAGGGCTGGGACTTGTTATTCCTGTTATCCTCGTCATTCTAGCTGCCTTGATTTTTTCTGGAGTAACCATTGTCCAGCCAAATGAGGCAAAGGTACTGACACTGTTTGGTACGTATGTCGGTGTTATTCGGGAGCAAGGCCTTTGGGTAGCGCTGCCGCTAACGATGAAATCAAGCGTATCATTACGGGTGATTAACTTTAACAGCGACAAGCTTAAGGTCAATGATTTAGAAGGAAATCCAATTGAAATTGCGGCTGTTGTCGTTTATAAGGTACAAGATAGCGCAAAGGCCACCTTTGATGTAAAGGATTATAAAGAATTTGTTCAGATTCAAAGTGAAACGGGCATTCGTCATATCGCAAGCCAGTATGCTTATGATCATTTTGGCCATGAATCGGAAATGTCCTTACGGAAGAACAGTGATGAGATTGCTGTTTTCTTATCAGAGGATTTACAAAAACGTTTGTCTGTAGCGGGGGTAGAAGTTCTTGAGGCCCGTATTATGCATCTAGCCTATTCTTCGGAAATCGCTTCAGCCATGCTGCAAAGACAGCAGGCACAAGCAGTCCTATCTGCACGGAAGGTTATCGTGGACGGGGCAGTCGGGTTAGTCCAAAGCACGATCCATCAGTTGGCGGACTCTGGGGTTGTCGAACTGGATGAGGATCGGAAGGCACAAATGGTCAACAACTTAATGGTGGCGATTGTGTCTGATAAGGGATCGCAGCCGATTATTAATACAGGCAGCATCCATTAAGGAACTGGTTTAAATGACAAAAAGAAAAGCTTATCCGCTTAGGATTGACCCCAAGCTTTATGACGCATTAGAAAAATGGGCAGAAGACGAATTGCGAAGCGTAAATGCACAAATCGAAATCATACTAAAGGATGCGGTTAAGAAAGCTGGAAGGCTGAAAAATGAAGATCATAAGCAATAGAGTGGATAGGAGGCTTCTGCGCTAAGGAGGCCTCCTTTTTGTTCCGGTTCATCAAAGTGGGAAATAGGGAGAAAAATGATATTGATTAATGATGACTTCCATAGTACATTCTTATATAGCTGATTATGAATGAAACATTTCATTTCTTCATTAAGTGGAGAGAAATATTGATCAGTAATCCGTAAAATAAATGGCATGAAAGTCAACGATATGATAGTATAATGGTAATTGTTGGATAATTCCGAATGGTTCGAAAAGAGTGTTTCATTCAATGAGAAGAGGTCATTCCATGATGGGGTTTGTTCGTGAGGTCTTTTATGCTGTATGCATCGGTATTCTTTCGGTGGGAGCGATAGGGTTTATCCTATATGCCTTTATGTTTATCGAGGAGCTAATCTTTTAAGATAACCGAGCAAAACATGATGTAATGGATATGCTCCTGCCGGATGCAGGACAAAAAAGATGCAGGCTCAAAATGCCTGCATCTTTTTTGAATTATGGGAAGTTAGGAAGAGGGTCCAGTATGCTAGGGAGAGGCTTTTTTGTTCGGTACATCAATTCAGAGATGGTGACACTTTTGTACCCGTTATCCTTCAATAGTTTTAAGATAGGCTCCATTGCCTTAACCGTCTCTGAAGAACGATTCCTGTTCCAATCATGCAGAATAATGATATCACCAGGGCTTAACCCCTTCTGAACATGATCGACGATTTTAGCTGCCTTTGGATTTCTCCAATCAAGTGCATCTTGGTCCCATGACCATAAAATCACATCAAAGCCTTTTTTGAGAGCGGTTTCGATAATCGTATCATTATAAACCCCCTCAACAGGCCGATAAAGGGTCGGTTTCCTGCCGATGATTTTTTCAATTGCTTTATCCGTCTTATCAAGCTCCATCGATAATTGAAGGGAACTCATGCGCCTGCTTGAGAAGTGGTGAAAGGTATGATTGCCGATTTCATGTCCTTCATCTGCTTCTCTTTTTAATACCTTTGGATATAACAAAGCGTTTTTACCTGTAACAAAGAATGTGGCTTTTGCATCGTACTTTGCAAGCAAATCAAGGATTTGCGGTGTGAAAACCTCATGAGGCCCATCATCAAATGTGATGGCTACTAATTTTTCCTTTGTATTCGTCTCCCATATGACACGCCCTGTCTTCTCATATTCCTCCCTGGGTTTTATTGATGCATATACCCGTGGTTCCTGAATGAGAATGAAGAAGAGTACGAACCATAATAGAAGAAGTTTCTTGCCCATCTACATAACATCCCTTCATCTATGCAAGTAAGGATTAGTATATGGAATTTAGGAAGAAATATTTAAGGGGTTAATTAACATAAAAATAAATGGGAGATACATCCATATACCCTACTCACGGACTTGTCTTTGTGTGAAAATATGGATATAAACAAGAGGCAGGTGGGAGAAGGATATGTCGAGAAGCAAGAAATCGCTGTTTGTGATATGGATGGTTGTCCTCTTAGGTATATTACCGCTGGCGCAGTACACCGAACATCAAGAAGCCCATGCAGGTCCCCAATCAGAACTTGGGACAAAAATATCGAAAGTATTAAGTCATGAGGATCTAAAAGGAGCTGTGACAGGAATCAGCGTGAGGGAGGCTAAGACAGGGAAGATTATTTACCAAAAGAACGGGGATACCAGATTGCGGCCTGCTTCAAGTCTTAAGCTTGTGACGAGCGCGGCAGCCTTAAAGCTTCTTGGAGGAAATTATCGTTTTAAGACAGAAGTTTATACGGACAAAAAAGCAGTTAATGGGGTTCTGACGGGTAATTTATATTTAAAGGGGTATGGCGACCCTACTCTTACGACAGCTGATTTAGACAAACTAAGCAAGCAGCTGAAGAAAAAAGGTATACGCAAGGTGAAGGGGAATCTAGTTGCTGATGACAGCTGGTACGACAGCACGAGACTTTCTCTTGACTTGCCTTGGAGCGATGAACAGGAATATTATGGAGCACAAATATCAGGATTGACCGTATCCCCAGACAATGATTATGATGCTGGAACGGTCATCATTCAGGTCGCACCAGCAGCCAAAGAAGGGAAAGCGCCGAGCATAAAGGTATTGCCAAAAACAAGCCATATCAAGCTATCTAATAAGGCTAAGACAGGGAAGGCTGACAGCAAGAAAACGATCAAAGTAACGCGTAAGCATGGAACAAACCAATTATCTATAACGGGCAGTATTCCGAAGAACAGCTCTGCCTCTAAATATTGGATAGCCGTTGAAAATCCAACAGGTTATACCTTAGAGCTATTTAAGCGTTCCCTTGCGAAAGAAGGCATCAAGACTGCTGGTAAAATGACTGCAGGGAAGGTACGTACAGGTGCAGTAAAGCTCGCATCAGACCAATCAGCTCCTTTAAAAGAAGTCGTGAAACCATATTTAAAACTAAGCAATAACACGATTTCCGAAGTCCTCGTGAAGGAATTAGGCCGCGTAAAGGGCAAGGGAGGAAGCTGGGAGCACGGGCTCTCTGTTATTGAAAAACAGTACAATTCCCTTGGAATTAACCATAATAATATCCTCATGAGGGATGGGTCTGGTGTGTCGCATGTGAACCTCATCACGCCAAATACACTGAGCAATGTCCTCTATAAAGCTCAGTCTGCTTCTTGGTATAAAATTTATCTTAATTCCTTGCCTGTTGCTGGAAACAGTGACCGTTCTGTCGGAGGAACGCTGCGTAATCGAATGAAAGGAACACCTGCTGAAGGCAAGGTCATGGCAAAGACCGGTTCCATTTCTACCGTAAGCTCGCTTTCAGGGTATGTGAAAGGCAATGCAGGGAATAAATATACCTTCTCCATTATCATCAATAATGCGATAGAAGAGGATCATCTGAAAACCATTGAGGATCAGATTGCTGTCATTCTCGCAAGCGAGTGAGGTTCTTTCATGGGCTGCTTCTAGAGCAGTCCTTTTTCTATGGGCAGATATCGTTAAGGAGGCTTTAGCTCTTGGTCATTTTACCGTGGAGGAAAGGTAAAGAGAAAAGAATATAAAATAACACCTTTTCGATAAAATGAAGGGGCCAACAAACACCCTACCGAAAGGACGTTTTTTAATATCTACCCATCATCCCGCATCTCCATCGAAGAGGAAACACTGCAAAGAAGGTCGCATGTGATATGGAGGAATTGGAACGGGAAGACAATAGCCAAGTGCGAAAAGAGGAAAGAAGAGCCCTCCGTAAAGTGGAGGACGAAAGCGTGTTCGGTCATTCCAGCGTTTTTTCCTCTGAAATCTCCTGAAATCCCAAATGGAATTCGGGATTGACGCCATAGACCATAACTTCCTGAAAGTAGCCCAGCTACTTTCAGGAAAGTTCTTTCATAAATCAAAAAACAGGTGGCGAAACCAATTTAGTTTCGCCGCCTGTTTCATTTATTAGGGACTTATGAGGCAGCCGCTTTCATTTATGATTAACCTGGTTCGTAAGCCTTAGGAATACAAAGCAATATAGATACGTAATGAAAAAATGATGGCTAATAGAATGATAAATTTAAGAACGGCATACTTTGAAAAGGATTCGATGAACAGGATAGCCAAGACGGCATACAAACAACTGGCTACCACAAAGACCCATTCTGAAAATCCAACCATTAACTGAAGTATAGCGATCATTAATATCACTAAGAAGTGCAACCCATCGAATCTGTCTGTCTCTCTGCGCACCTGAAAATCACTCCCTTCCTTACCATCCTATTCACGACACCCAGGATTGGAGCATCTCCCAATAAGGGAATTTTGTATAATGGAAATTATTGTTTTGTGCAGATGAAAAGGGAATATGATTGGCGCAACGATGATTTAGACGGATGAAATGAACCCAGCAGGAGGAGACAAAATGAAAATGAATCGATTTATCATCACCATGTTTTTGGTACTCGTCGTCATAACATTTACCTTTCCGCCTTCTGATGAGGCGGAAACGGTTCCGAATCTGGAGCAAATGATTGACGCCCGGCAAAAGTATTTCGGAGGATTGATTGGAAAAGGGTGAATCATTTGGTTTGTTGGGCAATGCGGGATTCCATCCAATGGACATTGGCGGCTATGATTATGGGTTGTTGAGCGAATTCATGAAGTGTATAAGCCGTTCGACGAAATGTCTCTCTGCGGCCAATATACAGGCACATACAATCAAAGGAAGGCGGCATAGGAGGAGAAACATATGAAGGGGTGTATGCAGATAAGATTTTGATGCTTTAAGTCTAGAGAGAGAATGGCGGCTTACATCGCTTTTTTTCATCTGAATGGAACCCCATGTTTATTCACGGATGGACATCTAAATCTATTTTAGTGTATTTTTATTATATGAAAATAACATATAGGTGGGTATTAGATTGGCGAAGTGGTAAATAAGAATAGGAGCAATAATCAAAAGCCTATCTATTATCAAAGCAAAATACAAAAATAGAAGGAGGGTAAAAGATGGATGATTTGTTTATAGTACTATTCTTACTATCTATTGTAGCTTTGATTGTGGGTTTAATAAAACCAAGCCTCGTATTGAAATGGCTGCCTGAGAACAAAAGGAAAAGAAAGTCTGCACTTTTGATTTTTGGTGCCGCAGCCATATTGTTTTTCGTCTTGATTGGTGTAACTGCACCTCCGGTAGAGGAAAATACGAATAGTGACTCACAGGCAGAGCAACAGCAAGAAGAAGCCAAAGAGAAGGAAGAAGCTAAAGCGAAAGCCGATGAAGAAGCGAAGGCCAAAGAAGAGGCAAAGGCTCAGGCAGAGGCGGAAGCTAAAGCTCAGGCAGAAGCTAAGGCTAAGGAAGAGAAAGCAAAGAAAGAGGCTGAAGAAAAAGCCAAAGCCAAAGAAAAGGCAGAGGCTAAAGAGAAGGAAGAAGCAGCAAAGAAAAATACAGAAGCACAGTTCGCTGGATACAAACAAATTGAAGTGGATGGCGGTGATACGTCCGGATACCGTCAAGCTAACGTTGTTGTTGATATTGGCTTTGGGGACCGTAAATATTGGGCATTCACTAATGAATACGGGCAACTAGTGCGTGTCATTGCTGACAAAATTATTCTGCAAGACGACAGCAGCGAACCTGTCAATTCGTCTGGAAGATACTACTCTGATGAGGCAAAAGTACCCGGTGTGGAAAGTGATCGTTATGATGAAGGACATATCATAGCTGATTCTCTCGGAGGGGTATCGAATGCGTATAATATTACCCCGCAAGAAAGTACATTGAACAGGCATGGGGACCAAGCTTATATGGAAAAAGTGATTCGTGATGCAGGTGGTGCGACAAATTTTGAAGCAATTATTACTTATCCGAATACAAAAACACAGATTCCTTCAAGCTACCAGTATACGTATACCGTAAAGGGTAACAAGGTCGTGGATAAATTTGACAATGTTAACCCGGATAAAGTAAACGAATCAAGTGGTTTAACAGAAAACAAATCTTCTGGTTCAACTAGTTCAAATAAAAATTCAACTGGTTCAAACAAAACCGGTGATCTTTCTAGTGTCGATAAGAATGGCAATGGTGAGGTGACGATTCAAGAAGCAAAAGATGCAGGTTACAGCATGCCTATTACGAAAGACCACTGGTTGTATCCTTATATGAGGGATAACGATGGTGACGGGCTGGTAGGTGAGTAGACACCTAGAACCCAATAAATCAAATAGTAAACAAGAAAGCTTGGGGTCTCTTCCCAAGCTTTCTTGTTTATTTTAGGGAAAGTTCTGTTTGCGCCTCATAAATAAACCTGTAGTTGGGAGGGCTCATCATTCATTCTTCTAATTTCCCTTTAATCTGTTTCCGCTTATGCCAGATTGTATCCCGATGATAACCCATGATATTACTGACTTCTTTATAGGTGTATTTCGTATCCTTGTATAGGGAAAGAAGGGGGCGTTCAAATGTGGTGAGTTGGCCAAATGGATTGGTAGCAGTGTTTGATTTGGTCCCCATACAACCAGAAACACCTACGGAAGACTTCTGTATGAAAAGCACCTTAAATGAGTACAGCAGCTTTATCTGGAAAGTCAATATACGGATTCCGGTTTCCTTGAAGATGATGAATGCACCAATTTCGATGCTTTTCATAAAGGGTAACGGGATTTTCTTCGTGCCATTTAATCAGCATGGGGATATCAATGGCTTTCCGCCGGTCTTGAGGCAAGATATCCGGATACCTGGTTAAGAAATATAAATTTGCCCTCGCAACGGCCCCTTTTCCATTTTGCGGCTCAAAGCGTTCTTCCCCATCGCGTTTCCCGCAATCATTGCGGATGATTTCCTTAGAAGCGCTTGGATAATCGTCAAAATCATAATAAGGGATATTGCTTCTGAAAGAATTACAGGTTGTTTCACAGGTGAATAAGTGGTTTAAATCACCGACCATTGGGCTTGCTTTATCAAACCAGGATTGTGGGATGATATGTTCAACATTTAAAGCCAGGGCAGTTAGAACTGATTCAAGAAGGTCCTCTTGGGAACCGTTCAAATTTTGTAAGGAAGGATACTTGCTGATTTCCTCGCGAACGGCCGCTTCATATACCAAGTCATATGAAAGCAAGGTGCCGGCTTCCATGCTCTTGCCTGAGTAAATACTTCTTGCCTTCCCATCTTCATGAAGATCGACTAAGGAATGAAGCAACTTCTTGCTCCGTGAATAGGGGAGCGGATTTGCGTGTGTAGTGGAGATTAAGTTTGTAAGACTGTTCAGCAGCCCTTCTTTGGGGGCATCCAATGAAAGGTCCTGGTAGTAGGCTGCTTTTAGCTGATTATCTGAAGTTTCATCATAATACTGATTTAGAATTTCTTTCAAGGGGTCCTCTATCGATTGAACAGCGTTTAATTCCGCATACATATTAGGTAACAGTTTCATTAGCTCGTCACCAAAAATGGATTCATCAGGGATTCTGTGCTGCTGAAAATGGGATGAGGCCTCTTGAAGCTCTTGTTCTTTGGCACGGACTGCTTGGAGGATGATATTAATGGCTTGCTGTTCAAGCTTCATACTCTATCAACCCTTTCCTTGGTATCCTATCCATGAGGAGAATTGTGGTGTCATTAACATAGCAATTCTCCCCATGTTTGTAAATGTGAATATTGACATAATTGACATTATAGATGTGAAAATTAAGTGAAAATTTTAAATAAAATTACTTTTTCGCTATGTTCAACTATGCAGAGACACCTGTATGAAAACGTTATATACTTTTAACTAATGAGGATAAAAGGAGTTGAAGAAAATGGTTACTGGCATCAGAGAAGAAGTGGAAAAAGAAATTTTGGCATTACAGGAAGAACATGCACAATTGGAAGATCCACCGGTAGATTTCTTCACAAATGCACCATATTTGTATCAAAGCAATAATGGAATCATGTTCGCAGCAATCATTGAAGAAAACTCTGTTTTATTTACAAAGGATGAATCTTCTTGGGGAAATAAAATGATTCGTTTCACTAAGAGTCAGGCTGAATCCGCCATTATCCAGCTGAAGCTGGAAAAAGAGGGAAGGCTTGATAAAGAATCCATTGATATGATGAATCCTCTAAATACAATTTTACTAAGCACGGGGGAAACCTTATTCCTGGCTTCTGTGCTGCAGACGGCTATAGAGAAATGGAGAAGCCCGAGAACGAACCTGAACTTATAAATAATCCAATGACCATCAAGCATTCCATGCTATGATGGTTTTTTTTCGCCTCAATTCTGTTTCTATCTTTTTTAGAAGGGAATAAAAATAAAAAGGAAGAGGGGAAGAGTGGTATCCACCTTTTAGAACAATGATGCCCTATATGGGACTCATTGATGAAAGGGCGGGTGAGAGAAATGGCATATGTGTTTATGATCATCAAGATTATTTCTGGATTTATATCCCTCCTTGTCATTATCCGATTAATGGGCAAGAAGGAACTGGCTGAGGCTAGTCCGCTGGATATTGTATATTCAGTGGCTCTGGGAGATTTGGTAGGGGATGCAGCATATGATCCAGCTGTGAAATTTTATGATATCTTCATTGCAGTTGGTGTATGGTCATTACTCATTTATTCAACTGACTTGGTCTCTCGTAAGGTTCCGTTTCTCGGACGCAGGATTAAAGGAGAATCTGAATTATTAATTCATAATGGTCAGATAATGAAGAAGGTGATGCGCAAAAACCGTCTGTCAGAGCACGAAGTAGAAAACCTGCTGAGGCAGAATGGTGCCTTTCACTTGGAGGATGTGAAGGTGGGAATATTAGAAGCGAACGGCAAGCTTTCTGTTTTAAAGGAGTAAATCAGGATAAGATGGTCTATACCAAGAAGGGATTAAACCATCCTTGTTGAATTACTGAAAAGAGACGAGATTCAGAAAGGGGATAAATATGAAAAAAGCATGGGTGTTTCTCGTGTGCCTTTTAATCCTTTCGGCCTGTGGAGATGATAATCAGAATTCCAATACAGCGAATGAGGGGAATGGAGGAGAACCAGTGAATGTTCAGCCTGATCAAAGCGGTGTGACTGCAGAACATTTAAAGGCAAGCTTAGTTGAAAGGAAACAAGAGAATGATACGTATCAATTTGAATATGCGGTTGAAAACAAGTCAGATAAAACCATTCATTTAACGTTTAACAGCGGTCAGAAGTTCGATTATATACTCCTAAATGAAGCGGGAGATATAATCGAACAAGGTTCAGAGGGCAAGTTCTTTACTCAAGCCCTGGTAGAGCAGGATTTGAAGCCTGGTGAACGATTAACCTTCGAGATTCCATTGAAGGATTTACCCCCGGGCAGCTATACGCTTGAAGCATGGCTGACAGCTGGAAGTGAGAAAACAGATTATAAGCAGCTGCTTAAGTTTACGATTGAATAAAAAAGCGGAGAGGCCCTTTTGTAAGGCCTCTCCGCTTTCCATTAGGAACGCTGTTCAAATAACTGAACTAATTCCACGATGACTTCAGATGCTTTTTCCATGCTTTGGACGGAAACGTATTCGAATTTACCGTGGAAATTCTCGCCCCCGGCAAAAATATTTGGTGTCGGAAGCCCCATGAAGGACAGTTGGGAGCCGTCTGTACCGCCGCGAATCGGCTTAACAATTGGTTTAATTCCTAGGTTAACCATTGCTTGATGGGCAACATCAACGATTTCCTTCACAGGCTCAATTTTCTCGCCCATATTGTAGTATTGGTCATTTACTTCAAGGATGATGTTTTCTTGACCATACTTTTCTTGGTATTTTGCTGCAATTGCTTGCATAGTTGATTTTTTTGCTTCGAATTTAGCACGGACGTGATCACGGATGATATAGGAGAGATTCGTTTGTTCAACATCTCCGTTCATTGCCAGCAAATGATAGAAGCCTTCATAGCCCTCAGTGAATTCAGGTGCTTCTTCCTTTGGAAGCTCAGCGTGGAAGTCCATCGCAATCTTCATGGAATTGACCATCTTATTCTTCGCGGAGCCTGGGTGAACATTAGTGCCCTTTACAGTAAGCTTGGCTGCTGCAGCATTAAAGCTTTCAAATTCAAGCTCTCCAAGCGGTCCGCCATCCATTGTGTAGGCAAAGTCAGCATTGAAGCGTTCAACGTCGAATTTATGCGGTCCGCGGCCAATCTCTTCATCAGGAGTGAACGCAACGCGGATCTTGCCATGCTTGATTTCCGGATGCTTGATTAAATAGTCCATTGCAGTCATGATTTCTGCGATGCCTGCTTTATCATCTGCCCCAAGCAGGGTAGTACCATCTGTTGTAATGAGTGTTTGGCCTTTATACCCCTCAAGCTCTGGAAAATCCTTTGGTGATAGAATGATGTTGAGGGCTTTGTTCAAGACAATGTCCCCGCCGTCATAATTGTCAACGATTTGCGGCTTAACATTTGCGCCAGTGAAATCAGTCGCTGTATCCACATGTGCCAAAAATCCGATGGTCGGTACGTTTTTATCCGTATTCGCTGGCAGAGTAGCGAATAAATAGCCATTTTCATCAAGGGTGATTTCTTCCATTCCGATGGAGGTAAGTTCATCCTTTAGCAAATTCAATAAATTATATTGTTTTTCAGTGGAAGGCGTTGTTTGGCTTTCCTCGTTAGATTGAGTATCCACCTTCACATATGTAAGAAATCGTTCAACTAATGGGTTGTTCATGATATCCATTCATCTCCTTTATGAGTTCTATTATAGCGAAAATTTTATTATTTCAGCAAAAACTTCTTATATTTTCTTAGGTTTATTTTTCCTTTAACCGGGTGATTTATTTCTTTTGTTTATTTTAATATAATGTTTTTGTGAAAAAAGAAGGTGGATATGTGTTCCAATCGACTTTCTCGGGTATCACTGAGGGAAAGTCAAAAGGAATTTGACCCATAGAGTTTGTACGGAGAGAAGGGATTGACGATGTTTACGATTGGAAGCAGAACGGTGAAAACGGCGATTGGAGGAATGATTGCCTTATCCATTGCCCAGATGCTTGGTTTGGAGAATGCCAGCACGGCTGCTGTGATTACGCTTTTAAGTGTGCAGAGCACACAGCGGAAAAGCATCTTGATTGCCTGGAAAAGGCTTTTGGCCTGCTTGCTTGGGATGGGCCTTGCTATCCTGATATTTGAAGGCTGTGCCTATACACCAGTTGCAGTTGGACTTCTCCTATTTATTTATGTACCGTTAATGGCGAAGCTTGGCCTTCAGGACGGGATTGTTCCAGGCTTTGTAATTGTCATGCAGCTTTTCATGTCGTATGCCATTACAGAGGCGCTTCTCATCAATCAATTATGCATTGTATTGATTGGGATTCTTGTGGCCCTGCTATTTAATCTATATATGCCAAGTGTAGAGGGAGAAATCAAAAAAATCATGCAGGAGCTCGATGGCAACTTCGAAATTATATTCCTGCAATTCAGCCGCTTTATCCGTAAAAAGGAGCGGGTTTGGAATGATGAATATATTATTCGGACGAAGAGGCTTCTTGAGACGGGAATGGATTTAGCCAGAAGAAGTGAGGAGAATTCCTTCTTTAAAAGAGAATCCTTCTATCTTCCCTATTTCTCAAAACGGCTCCAGCAGTTCCAAATTGTCGAACGGATGGTACCGCTGATTATTCATTTGCCAACCACCTTTGAGCAAAATGATATGATAGCTGATTTAGTAGAGGAATTTGGAGCAAATCTTAAAGAACCAGAAATCATGCTCGAGAAGCTCCAATCCTTGAGGCAGCGGTTTGAAAGCATGGACCTTCCAAAAACGCGGGAGGAATTCGAAACTCGCGCTGCCCTATTGATTCTACTGAATAAGATCGAACAATTCATTGAACTAGAACAATGAAAAAACGGGTGCTTCAATTGAGATGGGGCACCCGTTTTTATCGGTTTTATTTAATATTGACGAGGGCAGGATGAAGACTCTCACAGTATTCACGGATAAGCTTCCAGCCTGTTTCTTCCTTTCTGAACCGCTGAATAAACAGCTTGACAACATCCTTTGAAATCCCATCCATCTCAAACGTTACCCAAAACATAGCGATTACTTCGTTTTCTGATGCTTGGGCTATCTTTAATGGATGGAACGTCCATTTCGGATCATGCCCGCAATATTCTTCGAAAGCCTCCGCCCAGCCGAGGCAGGCCTCCTTATAGCCCCAATCAGCCACTGTTCCGTCAGCCTGTGCCCAGCGGACAGCAATATCAGGGGAGAGGCGTTCAATCATTTCTTCCGTGTGACAGCTGTTCCAAATTCGCTGAAACTCAACAAAGAATGGTTCAAAGTCTTCGAGAAGTGTATTCTTCATTCGTATCCTCCTGTATAGGAATAGAATTCGTTTTATACCACCATATTCTCCGTGCGGTGGCGGATTTCCTCTCTTTTGTCATCAAAATGTTAATTATGCAAGAAAAACGGTCTAATAGAAGTATTGTTTCTATTTACTCTGTATGAAAAGCTTTTAAGACAAGTCTATTAGGAAAAAGAAATACTATCATAATGAAGTTGCTTTATCCCTGAAAAACGCCCTTCAATAATTTGAATTGTGTGAAAATTTACCTTATAATGAAAACGTTTCCAGCATAAAAATATATAATTTGGAGGGATAGTTATGGCAACCACACTAAGTCCCAACATCAGCCCAAAACTAGCAAAATTTTTAGAGGGCACAAAACAGTTATATATCAATGGAAAGTTTGTCGAAGCAGCAGGAGGCAAGACATTTGATACGATGAATCCGGCAACAGGGGAGGTACTCGCAAAGGTGGCAGAGGCTGAGGCGGAAGATATTGACCTCGCTGTAAAGGCTGCCCGCAAGGCCTTTGAAGAAGGTCCATGGAGCAGGATGAGTGCCTCACAAAGAAGCCGGCTTATTTATAAGTTAGCTGATTTAATGGAAGAGAATAAAGTCGAGTTAGCTCAGCTTGAAACATTAGATAATGGAAAGCCGTATTCGGAAACCTCTAAAGCGGATGTTCCGCTTGCGGTGGAGCATTTCCGTTATTTCTCCGGGTGGGCCACGAAGATTGTTGGACAGACCATCCCGGTTCAAGGGAACTACTTCAACTATACAAGACATGAGCCGGTGGGAGTCGTCGGACAAATCATCCCATGGAATTTCCCGCTTCTCATGGCTGCCTGGAAGCTGGGAGCAGCACTGGCGACAGGCTGTACGGTTGTCTTAAAGCCGGCGGAGAATACACCGCTTTCTGCTTTATACTTGGCTGAGTTGATCCAGGAAGCCGGTTTCCCGGATGGAGTGGTGAATATTGTTCCAGGTTATGGACAAACAGCTGGCCAGCCGCTTGTTGACCATCCAGATGTTGATAAGGTAGCTTTTACCGGGTCTACGAAGGTTGGGAAATCCATCATGCGTTCTGCAGCCGACACATTAAAGAGAATTACGCTTGAGCTTGGAGGGAAATCTCCGAATATCATCCTGCCTGATGCTGATTTAAAGAAGGCTGTACCTGGCGCTTTGATGGGAATTATGTTCAACCAAGGGCAGGTTTGCTGTGCGGGAAGCCGTCTCTATGTCCAAAAGAAATTGTATGACAACGTCGTTGCTGACCTTGTCTCTAACACAAAGAACATTAAGCAAGGAAATGGGATGGAAGAAGGTACGACCATGGGTCCGCTTATCTCATCTACCCAGCAATCCCGTGTTAAAGGGTATATTGACAAGGGAATCGAAGAGGGGGCAGAAGTGCTGACAGGCGGAGATATTCCGTTTGATAAGGGCTATTTTGTTTCTCCAACCATTTTCGCGGATGTTAACCACAGCATGACGATTGCTAAGGAAGAAATCTTTGGTCCTGTTGTGGCGGCCATGCCGTTTGATGATATCGATGATTTGGTCGAGAAAGCCAATGACAGCATGTACGGCCTTGCAGCCGGCGTTTGGACGCAGGATATCAAGAAAGCCCATTACATTGCGCATAAACTGAAGGCAGGAACTGTCTGGGTGAATACGTATAATACATTTGATGCCGGATCACCATTTGGAGGCTATAAACAATCAGGCCTTGGACGTGAGATGGGCAGCTACGCCCTTGATAATTATACGGAAGTGAAGAGTGTCTGGATCAATATGAATTAATAGAAAAAGCGGTGCCCGGCATAATTGCATGGGCACCGCTTTTATGTGTGGAAAACGGGTCAGACAGTAACGATGGTCACGTCAATATTCCCTCTTGTTGCCTTGGAGTATGGGCAAACTTGATGCGCTTCTTTTGCATATTTTTCTGTTTCTTCTTTTGACAAATCAGGAATCGATACATCTAGTCTGACTGCTAGCTTCAGTCCCCCGTCAGCTTCATCTTTCCCGATTGTCACATTAGCGGTAACCGTTGTATCCGCTTTGATTTTGTTTTTTCGCAGCACGAGGTTGAGTGCACCGTCATAACAGGCGGCATAACCTGAGGCAAAGAACAATTCCGGATTGGCTGCTTCCTCACCTGATCCTCCTAATGCTTTTGGCTGGCGTACATCTAAGTCGATGATGCCGTCCTCTGATTTTACATGTCCTTCTCTTCCGCCTGTCGCCGATACAACAGCTGTATATAATGGTTCCATTTCTTCATCCCCTTTTTAAAGCAATTAGTAGACTTTTCCCTATTGCTCGCTTCCTAAACGGAGCGGGAGACAAAATTTAAAAGAAATGGGAAATCTCTCTTTTGGCGAAGGAGATCCTTAAGGAATATTCGATTCTGGATTTATAATGGTGATCAGTTTAGTTTGTGCATTTTGATAGAATTTTCAAAAAATACAATCATTTATGGATTCCAGCTGCTCAATCAGAATATAATAATAGTAATGACATTTTGAAAAGAGTGGGTTCATGGATACAGAAATACTGAAAATATTTGATGAGCAGGGAAGGCAAATTGGAACGGCAGCACGTGATGAAGCCCATAAAAAGGGACTTTGGCATGAGACCTTTCAGGTTTACTTTATCGATGTCAATCCAGAAGGAAGTACACTCTATTTGCAGCAAAGGAGCCATAGGAAAAAGGATTTTCCTCGTTTATTTGATATGACGGTCGCTGGACATTTAATGGAACATGAATCTGTACATGACGGGGTCCGTGAAATCGAAGAGGAAGTCGGAATTCATGTCAGTATTGATGAGCTTATTTACCTGGGGAAAATGAAGAACATCATTAATACCAATAAGATTGCGGACAAGGAATTCAGCCATGTGTTTCTGTATGAATGTAAGATACCGCTAGAGTCATTTTCTCTTCAGAAAGAGGAGGTAGATGGGATGGCGAAGGTGGATCTGCATGATTTCATCCAATTTTACTACGGTAAATGTAACCAATTGACGGCAGAAGGATTTATGATTGATCAAGACGGGAAAAAAGCGATGTATACACGTGTGTTATCAAAGGATGAATTCGTCCCTCATTCAAAGGAATATACGGCAGCCGTTGCTGAGGCTATGAGCAGTCATTTATCAGGGAAGCTAGATTAGTCATTGAAATGACTTGCTGCAATAAAGGATGAGGATCGCGCACGAATAGAATCAGAGAGTAGGGGTAATCATGAAAAAATTTCTCGTTTATGGCATCATCATTGCTTGTATTGATATTTTCATATTCGCTCTATACCGTGATGTGCAGCTGCTGCCAATTCTAACGGGCATTACTGGGGGGATCAGCTTGCTTATTGCCCTGTTGATGGTTGGCTCAGCCCCAGCAAAGGAGCTTGCAGATGACTTTAGTAAGGCCTCGCATCTCAAATCAACATGGTCAAACAGCTATTTTCTTGTAGCTTTGCCTAGCTTGGCTATCTGTCTTCTTTCAACACTGATTATTTTCTTATGAGATGGTCATACATACTTTTTGAACAATAGATGATGGGATCGAGAGAAAAGGGGAGTTTATGTTTAAGAATGTGATCCAAACGAGAGAGGCTTTACAAGACCTTATGGGGAAACCAAGCGACCTTGCTGTCAATAAAGTAATTGACTGCTTGGACGAGCATTGCAAGGCATTTATCGCTAAATCTCCCTTTCTTGTTTTAGCTACATCTAACAAGGCGGGAAATGCGGATGCTTCACCACGCGGAGATCAGCCTGGTTTTGTTTCCGTACTAGATCAGAAGCATTTGCTTATTCCAGAGAGGAGGGGGAATAAGCGGCTCGATTCCTTGTATAATCTACTAGAAAATCCTCAGGTTGGGATTCTTTTTCTCATACCCGGTTCAAGGGAGACGTTAAGAATCAATGGCAAGGCATCCATTGTAACCGATCAGGAGCTGCTGTATCCGCTGAAAGCATCTAATAGCATTCCCTCAGTCGGGATTGGCGTCAAGGTCGAAGAATGCTTCCTTCATTGCGGGAAAGCCATCATCCGCTCTAATCTATGGGAGCCGAGTTCGTGGCTGGCGCTTGACGACATGCCAAAAGCAGGGGAAATCCTCGCTGCTCATGCAAAGGCAGCCGAAAAAACAAAGGAAGAAATAGAGGTAAGCTTAGAAGAAAGCTATATAAAGAGATTATACTAGGGTAGAAAGGAAGCCCCTCAATTGGAAGAATCCAATATGAGGGGCTTTCCCTATTCATCCCGCATTAACGGACAGTAAGACTCCCACCTAAAAGAAGGCAGGAATATCGAGAAGCATAGGCGGGAGGTCAACTGTCCGTAAAAGCCCGATTGGTTCAACTAACCATCAGTGGGAGAACACCGACTGATGGAAGTTTCACTTTATCCCGCATTAACGGACAGTAAGACTCCGGCCTAGAGGAAGGGAGGTCAACTGTCCGTAAAAGTCCGATTGGTTCAACTAACCATCAGCGGGAGAACACCGACTGATGGAAGTTTCACCTTATCCCGCATTAACGGCCAGTAAGACTCTCACCTAAAAAGGGAGGAATATCGAGAAGTATAGGCGGGAGGTCAACTGTCCGTAAAAGCCCGATTGGTTCAACTAACCATCAGCGGGAGAACACCGACTGATGGAAGTTTCACCTTATCCCAATTGTTTTCCGAGATATTTAGCCAGCTCAAGCATTCCATATTTTCCTGCTCTGCTTTCTGCCTCTGAATGATAATTCGTATTGGTGTTAATGTCATACGTATAGATCGTGCCGCTGGCATCCCGAATAAATTCTATCCCTGCTACATCAATTTGAGCTTCTTTTAGAAAGGCCTCGTATTGACTGATTATAGGATGGTGGAAATCTTCTATCATATCAAATTGCGGCTTTTCTACTGCCTCTTCACTCGTGGGGCAGTAGAGATCATTAATCTGGCAGGCGTCTGCAGGACAGAGTTCAAACCCAGTTGATGTATCAACATTCACAGCATAGAAGAATTGGCCGCCAATGAATTCGGCCCTTGTGATAGTGGATTCAGGTGATTGAATGTATTCTTGAATGAGAGTAATTCCATCAATAGGTTCCATGAATGCTGGGCTGTTCAAATAAGACTCCAAGGCTTCAATAGACTGGAATAATTGGACGCCTAGTCCCTTTCCGGCCCGGTTATGCTTGGTGATGAACGGAGTTTTTCCAAGCCTTTTGGCGGCTTCGATAATGTTTTCCCTGCCTGTAGCCGCTACTGTTGCTGGCGTTTTGATCCCAGCTTTCGTCAAGGCTGTATATTGTCTTATTTTACTAATCTCAAAGGAAAGGGCTTTTGAACCGTTCACAATGGTGCGATTATGCTGTTCAAGCCAATCGAGTACCCCGCCGGCCATTTCTGGGGCATAACGATGTCCCCGTGTATGGGAGGAAGCACTCATTCGATTATAAAAGACTCCCACAGGCGGCTCGGCAGTAAGGTCTATAAGCCCCTCGTGCAAATGCCATTCCTCATAGGGAAGCTTCAATTCTTCCAATCTGTTTGTCAGATGTCTTGTCCATTCTTGATTTTCGTGAATGATATAAATGGATGGCATGTCAATAGTCTCCTTTTATGGCATATTATTATTATCGTATCACCCAAAAAAGTGAATGGTCAATTCTCGAAAAATCATAAAAAGGGCTGTTCGGGTGGAAAAACAGCTTACCAAAGTTTATACTGATGAATGAGAAAGAGAAAAAGGGAGATACCCATGCCAAATTTTTCACCATACCGTTACTTTTCGAAAAAAGAATGGGCTAATTTACGTTTTAATACACCAATGACACTCACGCAAACGGAAATCGAAGAACTTCAAGGCGTGAATGAGAAATTATCTGTAGAAGAGATTACAACGATTTATTTGCCGCTGACCCGTCTGCTAAATTTATATGTCAATTCCTCTCAAATGCTTCATGCCGTTACGGATACTTTCTTTGGCAATACAACGAGAAAGGTGCCTTATGTCATCGGCGTAGCTGGAAGCGTCGCCGTCGGCAAGAGTACGACAGCAAGAATTATTCAGGCACTCCTTTCAAGATGGCCAAACACACCAAGTGTAGAGATTATCACAACGGATGGTTTTCTTTATCCGAATGACGTATTGAATGCCAAGGGAATCATGGATAAGAAGGGATTCCCAGAGAGCTATAATACAAAAGAATTAATTAAAGTTCTATCTCGAATTAAGGCTGGACATCCAAAGGTAAAAGCACCAGTCTATTCTCATCTCTATTATGATATTATTCCAGGAAAATATACGGTCATAAAGCAGCCGGACATCGTGATTGTTGAAGGGATTAATGTGCTGCAGACACCAAAGCAGGAAGCACATTCTCATAGTGTCTACGTATCGGATTTCTTTGATATCTCCATCTATGTCGATGCGGATGATCGGAACATTTATCAATGGTATGTTGAGCGGTTTAAGACGCTAAGGAAAACGGCGTTTGCCAATCCGGAATCCTACTTCCACCGCTATGCTGATTTGACGGATGAAGAGGCAGACCGAGTTGCAACGGATATATGGAATCGAATCAATAAGGTTAACTTAGACCGTAATATAGCGCCGACAAGAAACCGTGCCAATATCATTTTGGAGAAGGATGCGAATCATTCAATTTCTTCTGTTCGGCTTCGGAAGATCTAAACGCTAAAAAAACGAGAGGGGCTAGCCATATGACAGAAAAAGAGAAAATGATTAATGGGGAAATGTATCGTTCAGCAGACGATGAACTGGTCAGAGATCGGATGGAAGCGAGAAAGTGGACAAGGATCTATAATCAAACGATCGAGACAGATTTAAAGGAAAGAGAAGGCATTTTAAAACAGCTGCTTGGTTCCACTGGCAAGAATATCTATATTGAACCAAACTTCATTTGTGATTATGGCTATAATATCTTTGTCGGAGAGAATTTTTATGCAAATTTTGACTGTCTCATATTGGATACATGCCCGGTAGTCATTGGTGATAATTGCATGCTTGCCCCTGGCGTACATATTTATACGGCGACCCATCCTTTAATGCCGGATGAGCGAAATTCAGGATTGGAATATGGCAAGCCGGTCAAAATTGGACACAATGTCTGGCTTGGCGGCAGGTCGGTCATTAATCCTGGCGTGACGATTGGCGATAATGTTGTCGTAGCCTCAGGATCCGTTGTAACGAAGGATATTCCGGATAATGTTGTTGTTGCCGGTAATCCAGCAAGAATAATTAAACGAATTGATGATCAACCAGAAACAAATCCTATCGTATAAGGGAATTCATTTCTGTACGAAAAATGGATTAGAACCTCTCCTGTTTTGACAGAGGGGTTTCACCGTTTATGGGAAGGTTTTTTCGTTCTTCTTAAGGAGAAAGGATACAAACTGACATAATTTTGTTAAAATACAATTAGAAAACAATTGCAATCATACGAATACTGGTGTGACAGATTGAGGATGTGACGAATGATCAAACAAATACCGAACTTATTAACCTTAGGAAACCTGTATTGCGGGTATTTATCTATTTCCTACATAATTAGCGGCGATGTAAGAAATGCCACCATTCTAATATTTATTGCGTTAATGTTAGATATGCTTGACGGAAGAATGGCACGTATACTAGGCGTTGCCAATGATATGGGCAAACAGCTCGATTCACTGGCCGATATTGTCTCCTTTGGAGTGGCGCCTGCCTTCCTGGCATCCTATACATTCTTTTCCGATTTCGACCAATATGGAATATGGATGGCTGGATTATTCCCGCTGTTTGGGTGTTACAGGCTGGCAAGATTTAATATTACCCCAACAGAGGAGTCAATGAAGCATTTCAGGGGGATTCCTATTACATTTGCAGGAGGCATTGTAGCCTTTCTTGTCCTGCTGGAGAACTATATCCATATTAGCTTATTCATCATCTTATTCTTCGGACTGGCTGTCCTAATGGTCAGTACAATCAAGATTCCGAGCTTTAAGAAGGTGAAATTGAATTATTATACAGTCATTATTACTTTATTTTTGCTCTATATGTTCTATCTAATTGCAAGGTCTGGTTTTAATAGTGTTCCGGAATTTTTCTATGTAGCTATCGCTATTTATGTTGTCTTTATTATCGCTCGATATATTAAAGCTAGGACACCGAAGTTTCAGCTGAAGAAAAGCAGAACAATCAGGCTTCCGCGCAAGGATAAGCTGCGAAAGAAGAAGGTAAAACGCTGATAGAAGCCTCACCTAACATGATCGGCTGTTAGGCCTGGTGTTTAACCTAATGGAAGAAAGGTCCAAAGATTTTATATGTAGGGCGTGCGGGCTTGGTATCGTACGCCCTTTTATATGTCAATAGAAAGAATATGTGGGAAGTGGATATGGATGAAATCAGCAGCGGGGTTATTTAAGTATTTTCGACCATACCGTTTCATCGTTCTGCTCGGTCCTTTATTTATGTGCCTGGAGGTTGGAATGGATTTAATCCAGCCGACCATTATGCAAAAGATCATTGATAATGGAATTGCTGCAGAAGATAACGGTTATGTATTGACAATGGGGTTATTCATGTTTGGAGCAGCATTGCTCGGTCTTGTTGGAGGAGTTGGAAGCAGCATCTTCTCGACACGGGCAGCGGTTCATTTCTCGACTGATTTGCGGAGAGATGTTTTCCGGAAGATTGATTATTTCTCTGGTCCTAATATGGATAAGTTTGGAGCAGGCAAGCTGATTACGATTATGACTAATGATATAACAGCCGTGCAGCAGGCAGCTATGATGACATTAAGGATATTTGTCCGCGGCCCGATCATGTTTATCGGAAGCATCGTAATTGTTTACTTAACAGCGAGAGAGTTATTCCCCATTTTACTTGTCATTGTTCCTATTCTAGTCGTGCTCATTGTATTATTCACCTTCAAGGCAGGTACGTTGTTCGGTCTTGTTCAGAAGGCGATTGACCGAGTTAATACGAAGACACATGAGCACTTGGCCGGAGTAAGGGTCGTCAAAGCATTTGGCACAGAAAAATATGAGATGAAACAATTCACAGAGGTGAATGATCATCTAACAAAAGTGAATATTCGGGCTGATTTGACGATTATGGGATTAATGCCTCTCCTCCAGTTTATCGTAAACATGGGCATCGTCTTTGCTATTTGGATGGGAGCCATTAAGCTTGATAGCGGCTCGATGGAGGTAGGGATGATCATTGCGTTTGTCAATTATTTAACGATTATTCTAAACTCCTTGATGACAAGCAGTGCGGTTCTTATGCAAATCACTCGTGCTTTTCCATCAGCTGACCGGATTAAGGACGTTCTGGATACGACTGGCGATATCGAAGAGCCCGTTCGGCCGGTATTACTCAATGAGCATAAGGGTGAAGTAGAGTTCAAAAATGTCAGCTTCAGCTACAGTAAAAATGGCGAGCATGTATTATCCGATATAAATGTTCGTATCCCTCCAGGAGAAACGCTCGGAATTATAGGAGGAACGGGAAGCGGGAAAACAACACTTGCCAAGCTCATCCCAAGATTATATGAAGTGGAAGCGGGTCAGGTGCTGGTAAACGGCATGGATATTCGAAAGATTTCCTTGGATGAACTGAGAGAATCGATTGGCTTTATTACACAAAAAGCCATGCTGTTTTCAGGAGCTATTCAATATAATCTGAAGATGGGCAAGGATGATGCAAGCGTAGAGGAAATGACTGCAGCACTTGAAGATGCACAGGCTTGGTCTTTTGTGAAGGAATTAGACGGCATATTTGATTACGAGCTTATGCAGGGAGCAACCAATCTATCTGGGGGTCAAAGGCAGCGCCTGTCAATAGCGCGCGCGCTCGTTCGCAAACCAGAGATACTGATCATTGATGATGCAACCTCTGCTGTAGATGCTATTTCAGAAGCCGCGATTCAAGCTGCTCTGAAGGAGCATTATCCAGAGTCTACGAAGATTATTATCTCCTCAAAGATCTCATCTGTTAAAGAGGCTGATCAAATATTAGTCCTTGAGGATGGACAGGAAGCGGCTCTTGGAACACATGAAGAGCTGTTAGCTAATAATCCGCTTTATCAAGAAATCTGCCGTATTCAAGGATTGAAGGAGGAATCATATGAGTCAGCAAGAAAATAACCGCCAGGCTCCTCCTAATTTTCGAGGTCCGCGCCACAGCTTTGGACCGAAAAGGAAGGCGAAAAACCAAAAGGAAACCATCCTGCGTATTTGGAATCAGCTGAGCAAACACCGGTTGAAGCTTTGGTTGACATTATTTTTTGTCTTAGCGTCAACGATTTTCGGCTTGCTTGGACCGTATTATTTAGGCATCACAATTGACCGTTATATTCTCATGCAGGATATACCGGGCGCTATAAAAATGGCTGTATTACTTGCGGTTATTTACTTAGCTGCCTCCTTGTTTACATGGCTGCAGCAGGATACGATGGTCCGCATTTCACTAACAACGATCCGCACAATCAGAGAAGAATTGTTTGCGAAGCTGCAGCAGTTAAGCCTGCGTTTTTTTGATACCCGTTCACAGGGGGACTTGATGAGCCGGGTGACGAATGATATTGATAATTTGAATAACGCCTTAAGCCAGAGCTTGGTTCAGATTATCTCTTCCGTCTTGACGATTGTGGGAGTTACGATTGCGATGTTCAGCCTGAACTGGATGATGGCGGTCGTATCGTTTTTAATCATTCCGGTTATGCTGTTTGTTTCACGCAGAATCATCCGCGTCTCCAGTCGTAACTTCGCGAAACGGCAGGCTGATTTAGGGAGACTGAACGGCTATATAGAAGAAGCAATCAGCGGCAAAGAAGTGATTACCCTGTATGGCCAAGAGAAAAAGACCATCCAGGAATTCCATGAAATCAATGAGGACCTTCGGCAGTCAGCCATGCTTGCCGAAACCTTCAGCGGCTTCCTTGGCCCAGTCAATAACTTTATTAATAATCTAGGCTTTGGATTGATTATAGCTACAGGCGCCATTCTTACATTAAACGATATGGCGTCAATTGGGGTTATTGCAGCCTTTGTCACCTATTCGAAGCTGTTCTTCCGTCCCATTAACCAATTAACGAATCTCATGAATACGATTCAATCGGCCATTGCCGGAGCGGAACGTGTATTTGAGATCATGGATGAGGTGCCGGATTTACAGGACAGCCCGAATGCTGAGCCTGTGACAGGCTTTAAGGGGTATATTGATTTCAAGAATGTTTCCTTCGGCTATGAGAAGGATCAGCTTATCTTAAAGAATATTTCCCTACAAGCAGAGCCAGGGGAAACCATTGCCCTGGTCGGCCCGACAGGTTCTGGGAAAACGACGATGATCAATTTATTATCCCGTTTCTATGACCGCTCTTCCGGCGAACTACTTATTGATGGACAATCAATAGAACGGTACAAAATGGCAGATTTGAGAAAGAGAATTGGCATTGTTTTACAGGAGACCTATCTCTTCTCGGGTACTATAATGGAAAATATTCGGTATGGAAGACTTGAGGCAAGTGATGAGGAGGTCATTAAGGCTGCAAAGGTCGCAGCTGCGCACAAGTTCATCAAGCATTTGCCAGACCAGTATGAAACGAAAATAACCTCAGGCGGAACCAATCTTAGCCAAGGTCAGCGCCAGCTGCTTGCGATTGCACGAGCCATTCTAGCAGACTCGGACATTCTCATATTGGATGAAGCAACCTCAAGCATCGATACTAGAACAGAGATTGCCATTCAGGAGGGGCTGAAGAATCTTACGAAGGGAAAAACGACCTTTATTATTGCCCATCGTTTGAAGACAATCGAGAAGGCTGACCGAATCTATGTCATTGATCATGGTCAAATAAAGGAAAGCGGAACCCATGAGGAGCTCATTGCTTCAAAAGGTTTTTATTATCAGCTCTATTCCCAGCAGTTTAAGGAAACGATATAAGGTAGATATGTATGATGAGAATAGCTGCCCTGACAGCTCCGGTAAACGGACTATGTCAGGGCAGTTTTTAATGTAGGTCTATCGCCCATACTTTCAGATTTCCGCCCAGACTAATCAGTATTGCCCATAGCGGATCATTTTCGCCCAATACCTATAGATAGCGCCCATACCCCTTTATTTACGCCCATAAAACATGAAATCATCCTGAATCCTATTCATAGAAAACCCATCACATAGCTCCTTAACGTAAAAAGACTAGTAATTGGATGGATATTAATCAATGCGGGATAAAAAATGACCATTTCAGCGTAAACAGTCTGAAAAGAACAGCTTTGAAGTCTATCAAAGGATAGAAATGGAGTATAATGGAATAAAAGGTTGGTAATAGAAGGATTTGGAGGGTTGTATGAGGTTGAATTGGTTCATAGCCGTACTTATTGGCATTGTACTGGGAATTATTCTTTGTTTTATAGACCCCTTATATGGAATGGTCATTGGATTTGGCATTATTGCGGGCAGCTTGTTTCGGGCATTATTCTTACTCAATGATATTCAGAAGAGATTATCAATGAAATCGTCTAAGCCTGTTAGGATAAACAAGGTGCAGCAGGCTATGGATGATTACCTAAAGGAAAGAGACCAGAATCAAGGATAGAGATGTTCATTCTCTATCCTTTTTTATTGCCGCAAAAAATTTTCTAAGTGATGATCCTTTTCTATCGCCAGCTTGTATATAGAGGGTGAGAGGGAGGTGAGAACATGAACGAACAATTCTTAGAGGCAACGAAATTACAGATTGAATTCGCGATTGGGACAGATTTGCTTGGTAAGCCTGTCACAAAGAAAAAGCTTTTCTCCAATATGAATAGTGCAGCTGGTGGAAACGCTTTGAAACGATGCGCATATGCTATCGTATCCCTGCAAAAGCATACGGCTATCGGTGTGAAAAGGCTTGATACTTGGGGCCTTGAATCGTAAGCAGCTATTATTCAAAAACAATAAGAAAGGAGTGGAGTAAATGGACAAGGTGCTAGAATTATACTTTATAACAGCTGATGAGAAAACAGCCAAAATTCAGATTGAAGATCCTGTTGAGCCGGTAGATGAGGCGAAAGTACGCGCCGCGATGAATGAAATGATTGCTTCTCAGGCCTTTAAAAATAGTGCAGGACCCTATGTGTCTGCAAAAGAAGCACGTTTGGTTGCAACGACGAAAACGACTTATTTATTCTGATGATTACACACGTTGAAAAGCTAATCCCTGCAAAGGGTTAGCTTTTCTTTTTAACAAGATAGATTAGAAAGGAGGTTCTTCAGTGGACGAACTATTGCTGTTTATAAAGGATGTTGGTTTCCCAATCGTTGTCACCATTTATCTATTGTACAGGATAGAAGGCAAGCTCGAAGCCCTTAATATGTCTATCCAATCATTACCTGTTCTGCTCAGTGAATTAATGAAAAATCATGCATCATAGAGAGTATTCGATAGACATATGACCCCTTTTGGGGGAGAAATCGCAATGATCGTTCGTTGCGATTTTTCTTGCATCTTCCTTCTGTTAATTGTTCAAATAACAAATTCCTACTAGAGCATAAACCATGGATTGACTCCCCAAAAAGCTGAAAAGCCGCACTAAAAAATTCTTAAATGAAGAGACAAATATCCGATAATATGGCTATAGTTGTTTAGTAGATGGAGTGACCTTTTCTGCAAAGGGGGGATTTAGATGTTTAAGGGATTTATTCAATCTTTTTTTGAGAGCGGCAATACGATTCGATTTGAGTTGGATGATTGGTATAAATGGTATAAAGAACCCCGGAAATTTCATGATGCTGTGGTTTCACACCTAGAAAAAGAAGGGAGAAGAGTAGAGACGATCTCTGTTGTGAAGATTGTGAGAAGCAATAGAGTTTCAATTCTAGCCATAGATGGAATCAAATATGAGCTTTCAGTAACGAATCAACCTCATTTCGGTCCAACACAATCTGTAGTCTTGAGTAAGTTGAAGAATGAATAGAATAAAGCATAAAAATGGCAAGCTCATAAAGGGCTTGTTTTTTTATGTGAAGCGAATGCTGAGATTACCTTTTAAAGATTTCTTCCAGGTTATGGAAAATAGATAAAAATATCAGATCTTCTGTCTATTGGCATGGCTGTGTCTAAAAGGCGAATTGTTTAAAGTGGAATGTACGTTTCCTATAGCTTGGATACACCTTCTGGGTCCTTTGGCATAGTTTAACAAAAAATACCCAGGGTACTTCAAAAGAAAGGAGAACCTACTATGCCCAGTTATTTAGTACATAATAATAGTTTTCCAAAATAGCATAATGAAAGGATGATTTCGTTGGCTGACAATAAAAAAGATGAGCAATTAGAGGAGTACAGAGTCAATAATGATGGAAAAAAACTAACGACCAATCATGGTGTCCGTGTATCAGAGGATGAGCATTCATTGAAGGCTGGGGAAAGAGGACCCACTTTGATGGAGGATTTTCATTTCAGGGAGAAGATGACTCATTTTGATCATGAACGTATTCCTGAGAGAATTGTCCATGCACGCGGCTTTGGTGCACATGGGTATTTTCAGGTGTATAAATCGATGGCTGAGCTGACGAAGGCGGACTTCCTGCAGGATCCATCGAAGAAAACCCCTGTCTTTGTCCGTTTTTCTACTGTCGCAGGATCAAGAGGATCCGCTGACTCTGTTCGGGATGCGCGAGGATTTGCCACGAAATTTTATACAGATGAAGGCAATTTTGATTTAGTCGGAAATAATATTCCCGTCTTCTTTATCCAGGATGCGATTAAGTTCCCGGATTTAGTGCATTCCTTCAAGCCGGAGCCCCATAATGAAATGCCTCAAGCAGCTACGGCTCATGATACCTTTTATGATTTCATTGTGAACAATACAGAGTCTGCCCATATGGTGCTTTGGACGAATTCAGATCGTGGAATTCCGCGCAGCTATCGGATGATGGAAGGGTTTGGTGTTCATACATTCCGCTTAGTCAATGCAGAAGGCACTTCGCATTTTGTGAAATTCCATTGGAAGCCGCTGCTGGGTGTCCATTCCCTTGTCTGGGATGAGGCACAGAAGATTGCGGGGAAAGACCCGGATTTTCATCGGCGTGATTTGTATGAGGCCATCGAGCTTGGAAATTACCCAGAGTATGAGCTCGGTATCCAAATCATCAAAGAGGAGGATGAATTTACGTTTGACTTTGATGTTTTAGATCCTACGAAAATCTGGCCGGAGGAGCTCGTACCGGTTCACCGGATCGGAAAGATGACACTGAATAAAAATGTTGATAATGTCTTTGCGGAAACGGAGCAGGCAGCCTTTCACATTGGACACGTCGTACCTGGTATTGACTTCACGAATGACCCGTTATTACAGGGACGTCTTTTCTCTTATACCGATACACAGCTTTTGCGATTAGGAGGCCCGAACTTCCAGCAGATCCCGATTAATCGACCGGTATCTCCTGTGCATAATCATCAGCGGGACGGCTATCATCAGATGAGAATCGACCAAGGGCAGGTCAGCTATCATAAAAACGGGTTAGCTGGGAATTCACCAGAACCGGCAAGTCCGGAAGAAGGCGGATATGCTCATTATCAAGAAAAGGTAGAAGGACATAAGGTAAGAAAGCGCAGTGATAGCTTTAAGGATCATTACAGTCAGGCAAAGCTATTCTGGAACAGTATGTCGATGCCGGAGAAAGAGCATATTATTGAAGCCTTTCAATTTGAGCTCGGGAAATGTCTCAATAAAGATATTCAGCAGCAGGTCGTGAATATGTATGCTCATGTTGATCACTTCCTTGCTGAGCAAATTGCCTATGGTTTAGGCCTTGAGGTACCTGAAAAAGGAAGCGGTGAGCCGTCCGTAACGGATCAATCACCTGCCTTAAGCCAGCTCAATACACCAATGAGTCCAAAAACGAGAAAAGTGGCGGTTTTAGCTCATAATGGCTTCAATGGCGAGGATTTAATGAGTGTGCTTAAAGCCTTTGATAATGCTGGTATGATTGCTGAGATTGTCAGTGAGCATCAAGGGGAAATTAAGAGTGCGAATGGGGCTGAGCTTAAGGTTGACCAAACCTTCCTTACAACAGACTCCGTCCTCTATGATGCTGTCTTCATTGCAACAGGTGAAGAAAGTGTCAATTCCTTAAAGAAAAATAAGAAGGTGAATGAATTCTTGATGAATGCCTTCAGTCACTATAAAGCAATTGGGGCTCCCAAAGAAGGTTCAGCTCTTATGCAGGCATTCCTGATGGAATCAGAGGCTGCTAGTATAGGAGTTGTCACATCAATACCTGATGATCCAATAGAAGCTGTTACTGACACATTCATCCAAGCTGTTGCGAAGCATCGTCACTGGGAAAGACAAATCTAAAAGGCATTTGGCTCCTTGTCATAAAGGGGCTGAATGCTCTTTTTTAATGTAAGGTTGTTTTCGTCTAGATTGTTGCTTTTGAATAATAAGGGGTAAATCAATTTTGTGATACCATTAAATGGAGATACCTTCTTCAACTAACGGGCATTGAGCGACTAATATTGCTTGTTTTAAAAAACGGGGGTCTGATCTAGGATATTCAGAATTTTTATGAATCTGTGGATACGATTTTACTTGGTAAAAGGACTTTCGAATGGACTATGATACAAGATACAGAGGTATATCCACACAAATAGAAAGAATGCTACGTATTTACCAAGTCTTCCATTGAGGATACTGAGGATGTAATATTTATTACTGAAGATGTAAATACAAGGGGATAGCGACTAATTACAAAGTTGTTTAGCAATTCCCCTAATTTTGAAAGGGGAAATTATGAATACTGAAGATGTGAAAATTGTAGAGGTAAATGAGGAAAACTGGTATGAATGTTGTAAATTAGAAGTATCAACAGAACAAAAAGAATACATTGAGTCCAACGCTATATCAATAGCTCAGTCAAAGTTTGAGCATACATTAAAGCCATACGCTATTTATGCTGGAGAAAAAGTAGTTGGATTTTTAATGTACAATTCTGTCCAAGAAGAACTTGACGGTTATTGGATCTATAGAATAATGGTCGATAAAGAATACCAAGGTAAGGGGATAGGAAAAGCTGCAACTAAGTTGATGATTTCTGAGATGGCTAAACTACCTAATGCCAGAAAAATTATTGTTGGTTATCACCCTGATAATACGGAAGCACATAATTTATACTCAAGCCTTGGATTTATAGATGAGGGAAATAGGTTTGGCAAGGAAATGGCAGTAATAAAAAATGTTAATGAATGTTAGAAAAATGGAATAATAACAAAGAAAGGACCAAAGAATGGTCCTTTCTTCGTTTACTAAAGGGGCAATTTAGTTGTTGATGAAGGTATTTGTTTTAACTATCTAGAATATACTCCCTTACCTATAAAAAAGAGGGGGAGTTATTATGAAAAAGGTGATTATTGGTATTATATCTTTGTTTGCACTTTTGGTAGTACTCTCATTATTTTTCAATATCAACATATCGTATTTGTTGCCCAATGGTATCGAATGGTCTACCAAGTTCATTCTGCCTTGGATAATCCTGTACTGGGTCATCAGATTGGTTCAAATGTTAAAACACAAATAAAGATGGCGCTTAGGGCATTGGGCTTAGATGGATTAATACGCTTATCTGTTGAATTGCATATGGAAGTAAGAGGCAGGTTAGCTGAACAAAGAGGATTGAAAGGAAAGGGATTTATACTGTTTCAGAAGTGTCTTCAATAAATAATATCTTACTTGCTTTTGTATAAGTTCAACGAATTGATCACTGATAATACAATAATGGCAATGGTCATATAAGTATAGTTATGTACATCTAAATTTATCTCGTCAGCAGCATAACCTAAAAAGATTAGAAGTAAGCCTGAAACAACAATAGATATGCAGGATGCACTAATAACTGTAAACCAATTAATCAACTTTTCGTTTCTTTTCATTAAGGTTATTGAAATAAGCAAACCTACCTGAATGATGATAAAGAAGATAAAAATAGAATTAATGTAACTAAAAGATTCATTTGAGAGCAAATTCATTCCTCCTAAATTTTATTGGTGATTCTAGATTATATGATAACTTTACTTTCTGAAAATTGTAATAGGGTGCCATATTTATTTTTAAAAAAATAGAGGGGTAGCATCCGAAAAGTCAGGGGTAAGATTGTGAGAAAATGCACTTAAACAAACGGAGCGTTGATCTAAGAAGGATTAACGCTCTTTTTTGTTGAATTCCTTATGGAAGAAAAGGGGCAGTGCGACAAGTTTCGTTATAAGCACTATAGTGCGAAGGACGAGGAATTTCTACAGAACTTCTAACTTTATAACCGAGGATAGGAATGACAAAACCACGTATTTTGAAACTATCCCATTGATACTCCTGCATGCGTCATAATAGACAGATTATGGGGTGTGAAGCTCAGGTGAAGTCGGCAGAACAAAGGCTAAAGCCGTTCCTTTCAGGATAAAGGTATGCCAATGGATATGCCGGATGGCTGAAAAACTAAATAAGGTGAGAATTTTCTTACACAAAGAACGGACGAACTTCCGAATGTACGGGTCTAGAGTTTCGAACAATAGGAAACTATTGTACCACCCTTACGGTGGTGTGAGTGATGTGGAGTAAAAATTGCCCCTCTGAAACACGTTATACCGAACAATGGCGGTATCCAGCTCACAGGCTTACAGGAAGCACCTACGTTTAGAATAGATAGCTAGGTTATAAGGGACTTGGAAAGTAAGGAACGTTGATTCAAGGGCTGTCACCCGAAACGGTTGCTATAAGTGATGAACGAAATGCATTTGTCCTTATGAGGGTAGGGGTACGACTGATGAATCTTCTGTAATGGAAGTGGAGGAATAGCCCCAAGTCTAGTGATTGGCAACGATTATTTTTCAAACGTGCATTGCACCGGTCGGGTAAGAAAGTGGGAACATCACTTCACAAAGGAATGATGCCACAGTGCAAGCTCTACAAGAGTAACTTGAAACTTATAATCAAAACCATCGCCAGATGGAACGCGGAATGCTTGGAAACTGGCACGTTCCGTGTGGAGCAGGGGAAAAGCCGGAGATAACTTCAAACGCTTACCTATTGCTACGGTGTGCGGCCGAGCCTAGGTCGTATCATATAGCGGGTGGGATTCCCGCCGAGTAAGAACTAGCCATTCGCTCGTAGCGAGTCTTGGAGGGCTAAGGGTAACTTTGGTCTTTAAGCGTAGACAGTTAGGTGGCGGGCCGAAAGCCAAATGGTTGAAGGGATTGAGCTCCATAAACGTTTGTAAACCGAGAGGGCTGATGCCTTACCTGCGTGCAGAAAGCAATATTTTATCTTTTGTTAAAGGCGAGAAAGATAAAACCTCTCTGGAGTCAGAGACCTTGGCACGTCATACATGGATATGATACGGCAACTCGGGAGACCCTACCGGTCTTTTCTGTTTATTAGAAGAGTATGGTGTACAAGCGATAACAAGCAAGGAAACCAAATGCCGGGTAGGGAGTCGGATAGCAGCGTAGTACCAATGAAGTTGGGTAATGCCAATGGAGGAAAGGCTAGCTACCAGTTATTGGCCTTACTAGGGACACATTTACTACACACAGAGGTAGGGATAATGAATGGAAACAAAACTACTAAGGATAGCAGAATTAGCTAAATCTGACCCTAAGATGAAATTTACATCTCTTGCACATTTATTAAATGTGCAATCACTCATTCAATGTCATCATGAGCTGCCAAGCAATAAGGCAACTGGTATGAACGGTACAACGAAAGAGCAGTACGCCGAAAGTCTTGAAGAAAATATAATGGACTTAACAAGCAGACTTAAAAGCAAAAGTTATCGTCCGGTTCCAGTTAGAAGAATGTATATTCCAAAGCTTAACTCTAATAAGAGAAGGCCATTAGGAATACCGGAACATGAGGATAAAATTGTACAAAAAGGCATTGCGAAAGTGCTAAATGCCATCTATGAGAATGACTTTCTAGACTGCTCTTTTGGGTTCCGACCAAACAGAAACTGTCATGATGCGTTGAAGATACTAAACTTTTATGTAGAAAAGAGATTAGTAAGCTATGTAGTAGATGTAGATATCAAAGGTTTCTTCGATAATGTTGACCACAAATGGATGGGGAGTTCTTGAAACATAGAATAACGGATCCTAACCTCCTGAGAATAATCAGTAGGTTCCTCAAAGGTGGTTACATGGAGGAAGGCAGGAGATACAAAACAGATAAGGGTACACCGCAAGGTGGAGTAATATCTCCTATCTTGGCTAATGTGTACCTTCATTATGTACTCGACTTATGGTTTGAGAAAGTGGTTAGGAAACAATGTGAAGGACAGGCATACATAGTAAGATATGCGGATGATTTTGTTTGTTGTTTTCAACACAAAAGGGAAGCACTACAATTCTACGAGTCATTAAAGCTGAGATTGAAGAAATTTAACTTGGAAATAGCTGAGGATAAAACCAAAGTTATTCCCTTCGGGAGATTTGCAGAAAATAACGCGAAACGAACAGGGAATGGTAAGCCTGCAACCTTCGATTTCCTTGGATTTACTCATTATTGTGGAAAAAGTAAACAAGGAAAATTTCGTGTAAAACGGAAATCGAGCAGAAAGAAAGTCCAAGGCAAGCTTAAAGAATCTAAGGAATGGTTGAAGTCTAATAGAAATAAAAATATCCATTTAATCATGGATAGATTTAGACGTTCATTAGTTGGATATTACAACTATTACTGCATTACAGATAATTCTCAAACTGTTAATGACTTCAAAGAGAAAATCGAAATTTTACTATTTAAATGGCTGAATAGAAGGAGCCAAAGAAAGTCCTTTACATGGGATAAATTCAGGCTATTCCTTCACATGTTCCCACTTCCTAAACCAAGATTAAGAGTAAACATTTATGATTTAAGAAAAGAAATTAGCTATATTCTGTAAATGATAATTAGGAGGAGCCGTGTGCGTTAATAGCGCAAGCACGGTTCTGTGAGGGGGGAGGAGTACAATTTACCGTAAGGTAGAGAGGCTCTCCTCTACTCGACTTGTTCAAGAAGGTTATAAGGGATATCAATCACCTATGTTCATTATATAAAGATTATTCTCTGAAGAAGATTTCTTTGGTAGTGCGTCATTCCCTGTTGTTGAGAATTTTTCCATCGGTCATTGCCAACCAAATAACGGTGTGCCTCTTGGAGTGAATGCAAAACTGACAACATCGCCACCTAGATTGGTGATCGATTCAGGTGTGAAGATTATCAATCATTAAAGAAAAAATCGTGGAGAAAATATCAGCCGCTTTTAAGCAACGATTCGGAACCGACTATTTGGTTGGTGTTCGGGATGGATTCCTCCATTCTCCAGTTGCCCAAGAAAAAAACTTCATAGGAAGGCGGTATGAACAAGGAAAGGGGCGAAATGATACATGAAAAATAGGAAACGAATGGCGGGCATGGCGTTGATTCTGCTTCTTCTGGTCATCGCAGGCTGGATCGCCTTCACAACGATTAAGACCGCTATGCTGTACACCATCCCAAACCATCAAGCGGATATCGAAACTCATCTAATCGAGTGGCAAAAAAGAACTGGAGACGAACATGATCTCACTCTATTGACGGTTAAACGTTTGGGGGATTCCGATACACTGGTTGCTTTCTTTGAAAGCGAGGCACATGTATGGGGGTTCGCCACACTAAAAGAAGGGTCCAACCAAAAACTTCGTATCGTAGAAAGTCAATATGGGGATTCCGATTATTCTTATGACGGGGTTTCCACCAACCATGGTGATTATGCGATTGTTACGGCTCGTAACCTGCCTGAAGGAGCACGCTTTGGTCGTGTGAAACTGGTGAATACCTCGTTTTACTTTCCCTTCGCCATACCAGACGAACCCATATTGATGTTGATGCAAAAAGTTCCCGATGGCCTAGCCAGTTACGACTATGATGAATTCACCTTTTATGACCAAGATTATCAGGAAATCGATTAGGCTGTTTCGCTCCGTTAAAAAAACCGCTCCCGAAAATCTAAAGTGAAGTTGGTATTAGTTCCATATCGATTCAAAGGTTTTCAAATCACGTCAAATGGAGGGTTCTATGAAGAGTTTGAAAAAGATGCTATGTATTCTGGTCTTCACAATCTTGTTAACTTCTTGTAGCAATTCCATTTTAGGTAGTTGTCCTGATGGTGAAATTGAATGGATGGATGTCTTGAAGATTGGCGGTATCCAATACCAACACCAATTTCCAGGCTCTGCGGATGAGTCAGGTCCGATTTCAATTGAAAAGGGCAGAAAAGTTGGGGAAGTCGATTATAGGATGGCAGACAGTGCTTGTAGCAATCACGAGATGAAAAACGGGGATGCCACATTTTGGGAAGAGGGATCACCAATCTATGAGGTGAAAGGCTATCCGCCTGATTTGATGGTGATGACCGATGACAAAGTGTATGTGACGGACAGAGTTATAAAATGAGTGAAACAATTTACTAAAATTAACGATGGTTAACCTAAAATCAAGGCTGTCATCTAGACAGCTTTTTTCTTTGTGGATTGTTTGATTATATGTACAACATTTCTGTTTCGCAAGTAAGCTATATTGTATATCATTGTGAGTAATTATACTTAAACAAACAGGGGCGTTAGCTCAATAGCAAATACAGCCACTTCCTATCTGGAGGTGGCTGTATTTTCATAGTAGATAACATAAACCGATAGCAACAATTCCTGCAAAACAGCCTAATTTAATGAAAAAACGGACAGGGGAATGAATGAGCAATAGAGAAATAGTATTTAAGAAAAGAGGACTGAGCTGTTTGGCATTCTGCTCAGTTCAAAAAGGAGGAGCCGCCTTTGTTTCCACTGCTAGAAACGGAGAGATTGATCTTAAGAGAAATAACACAGGAGGATGTGGGGGAGGTATTTGCCTGCTTTTCCAATGAACAGGTAATCCGCTATTATGGTCAGGAAAAAATGAAGAGCGTGGCAGAAGCTTCAGCCATAATCGATTTCTTTGCTCAGAGCTTTCAGGAGGTAAGAGGGATTCGATGGGAATGGAGAGAAAGGGTACGAAAGGAATCATTGGGTCCATTGGGTGGAATGCCTTCGTGCCAAAGCATAGGAGAGCTGAAATTGGTTATGAGGTTCATCCTGACTTTTGGAGGAACGGGTATGCCGAGGAGGCTGTTTCTGCAGTGTTATCCTATGGGTTTGGCCAATTAGAGCTGAATCGAGCGGGTGCAATTGTTTTTATAGAGAATGAGGCATCGAGCCGGTTATTGAAGAAGCATGGTTTTCTAGAGGAGGGTATTCTTAGGCGGTATTTGCAGCAAAATGGCATGGCTAAGGATGTCATCATGTATTCATTGCTCAAAGAGGATTACTTAAGACAAAGGAAGGAATGAAAAAAGAGGGCGCCCTTAAGGGAGCCTTCTATAAGAAGCATTAGGAAACCTTTACTTCCTGCTGCAGTTTATGTGCAAATTTCCGTTCCCATGGACGGGAGAGCCATCTTTTAACGGCAAAGATGGCCCTGAACCATTCATCGACCCCTTGGGCAATCCAAATGCCGAGCAAGCCCAAGCCAAATGTGACGCCTAATACATACCCGAAGCCAACCGTGAAGAGCCACATGGAAAAGATCCCAATAATGACAGGGAACCTGACATCGCCGGCAGATTTCAGGGAACTCATTAAGACAATATTAACCGCTCTTCCTGGCTCTACGAAAGCAATGGCCCATAAGACAGGAATGGCAATGGCCAGAATCGTGCCATCTGAGCTGAACAGTTGTATGACTGGATCTCCAATCAAGGCAAAGGATAATGAGACAGCCGTTGAGGCAAATACGGCAATCCTGACCGTTTTAAGGCCGCGCTTCAATGCCATGCTGAAATGACCTGCACCAATGTAGCGGGCGACCAGGAGCTGGGTTCCTTCGCCTACTGCTACACTAAATAAGTAACAGAGCATGGTAATATTGGTTAAATAAACTCTCGCTGCCAATGAAGCATCTCCAAAGGTGGCAACAATGCCGGTCACCATTAGCTGGGAGAAATGATAGGATAGGTTCTCTCCAGCAGATGGGATGCCAATTTCGAATAATTGTTTCATATCCAATCTGTTAATATGAATAAGGTCGGCCCACTTAAATCTCAAGGCAAGCTCCTTGGCAACAATGTAAAAGAGAGCGGCAACTGCGATTGCCCTGGCAATGACAATCGTCCATGAAACACCGACAACTCCTGTAACAGGCAGGTTGAAGATCCCAAATATGCTAATACAATAGCCGATTGTGCTGATTAGATTCATCAGCAGGGAGACATACATCGGCTCCTTCGTACGGCCATGGCTGCGAAGGATGGCGCCTAAGACAAGCGATAAGCTTTCTAAGAATAGGGAAAGCCCGACAATTCTTAGAAACAGGGAGGCATAAGTGAAGACCTGGTCACTGACATCAAATAATGTCAGAAGATAATCCCCAAACACGAGCATAAGGATAGATAGAATAAGACCAAACCAGAAGTTTAGACTAAGAGCGGAACGGGCTAACTGGCGGGCTTGTTTGTATTCGCCCGCGCCAATTCTATGCCCGATTAAGATCATCGCTCCAATGGCGGTCACGTTAAAGACAAGGATAAAAATATTCATAAGCTGGTTGGCTACGCCAACACCAGCAGCCGCCAAATCAGAATAATGTCCCAGCATGAGCGTAGCGAGAAGCCCCATGCCCATATGTAAGGATAGTTCAATGAACAGCGGCCATGATATGGAATAAAGTGATTGCTCACGTAGTTTATTTGTATGCAATGTTGTTATTCTCCTCTAATGTAATAAGTCCTAAAGAACTATTCTAGCTTGAAACTTCATCCTTGAGAAGAAAAAAATTCTGGTACTCACATGAGAAAGATAGCTTATCTTCTGAAATGGTTTATCAAAAGAAAAAATGATCATCTCATGGTCTCTTTTACTATTTTAATGATTTAAAGCGGAAATGGGTGGAAATGTATGCGTGCAGTATTATTAGGGATCTGTTCAGCTTTGTTTTTTGCTTTTACCTTTGTGCTGAATCGCTCGATGGAATTAGGGGGAGGCAGCTGGTTATGGAGCGCATCATTACGCTTTTTCTTCATGCTCCCTTTTCTGTTCATCATTGTTGGCTATAAAAAGGAGCTGAAGAACTTATTCTGTATGATGAAGGAAAATCCAAGAGAATGGTTAATTTGGAGTTTTGTAGGATTTGGTTTGTTTTATGCCCCCTTATGCTTTGCTTCTGCATACTCTCCAGGCTGGCTTATTGCAGGCTCCTGGCAAATGACCATCATTGCAGGGACATTACTGGCTCCCTTATTCATCTTAAATCAAAATGGGCCTATTCAGAAGAGGGCAGGAATACCTCTTAGAGAATTAGGCTTCTCACTCATAATATTAGTAGGTGTAATTATTATGCAGGCAGATGTGATGAGCGGGCTTCCTATGAAGGATTTTTTGCTTGGTTTTCTGCCGATATTGATTGCGGCTTTCGCTTATCCGCTTGGAAACCGTAAGATGATGGAGCTGACCAATGGACGCTTGACGGCCTTTCAGCGTGTGTTAGGCATGACCATTGCGAGCTTGCCGCTTTGGATTATCCTTGCTGGTGCCGCTCTTGTGACCGATGGCATGCCAAGTGGAATGCAGACCTTGCAATCGCTTGTTGTAGCACTTGCTTCCGGCATTATTGCGACTGTCTTGTTCTTTAAAGCGACGGATTTGGTCCGTCATGATATGAAGAAGCTTGCAGCAGTGGAGGCAACGCAATCGATGGAGCTTATTTTTGCTCTAGCAGGTGAAATTCTTTTCCTGTCTGCTGCCTTCCCGTCTGCGATCTCGCTCGCCGGCATCGTTATAGTCATGGCTGGAATGGCTCTCCACAGCTATGGAACTGCGCTGGCAGTGAAGAAGGATAGTAAAAAAATGGCTGAAACTGATTGCTAAATACCTAGGTATAAAAACGGAAATGCAAACCCCATTCTTCTCGCAAAGAATGGGGTTTTATGTATAAATATAAGGTTTCTCATCAATTCTTGTATATTGAAAAAACATCTAATGCTATATTGTATGAAATCAAGCGAAAATTTACCTAAAATTTCAGACAATTGCTTGCCTATTGATAAAAAAACATTGTATTATGGGGAAAGAAGTTTCTGAAGGTGAATGAATTGCCATTCATCTGGTCGTTTTTTTGTGTTTTGTTTGGCTCTTCCACTTATTCACAACGATTTACTGCCATGCTCATGTTTGCTTCGTAGAATGACTCCAAATACGAAAACCGCCGTTCATTCATTAGTAAATACGATAAGGTCAAGGTCGGAAGGAGTACTTAGAAAGAATGAACTATGCTATTTTTCAAAATTACGAGGAATTGTCTTATTCAGCCGCTGAAATAATTGTTCAAGAAATCCACGAAAAACCGGACTTGTTTATCTGCCTTCCAATGGGTCATACACATAGAAGATTGCTGGAGATTCTGGTGGATTATTATCGGGAAGGAAAGGTAGATTTCTCCCGCTGTCGTTTTGTCGGGTTATTTGAATGGGTTGGCGCATCACCATATAAATACGGAAGCAGCCGTCATTTCTTATATAACTCGTTCTTTTCAAAGGTGCATGTACCCAAGAATCAGGTCTATTTATTTGATGGAAAGGCAGCCAATTCATACGATGAATGCATGAAGATGGATCAATTCATTTTCAAGGAAGGCGGAATTGATTTAGTCGTGCTTGGGATTGGGACAAACGGACATATTGGCTTTAATGAACCGGGGAGTTCTTTTGCTGCGTATTCGCATATTTCGCACATAGGACAGAACGCAAAACTATTTGGGCAAACGGTTGTCCGAGAGGGTGGTTCTCTGACGAAAGCGTATACATTGGGGATTAAGCACATATTAGGGGCTGGAGAAATTATTGTTCTGGCAAATGGATTTGATAAAGCAAAGATTATCCGGCGTACCTTAAATGAAAAATTTGATCCGAACACACCATCAAATGCCTTAAAGCTGCATCGTAATACAACATTTTTGTTAGACCGCGAGGCTGGCAGCCTGCTGCGGATATTTTAAGATTATGCGGAGGAAATGATGAGGAGATATGAAGTCATCCTGTTCGATTTAGATGGAACACTCACAAACCCCTTTATCGGAATCAGTCAGTCTGTCCAATATGCCTTGAAGAAAATGGGGATGGATGTACCTCATACTGATGAGCTGCATTCTTTTGTCGGGCCTCCTATCCAGGAATCCTTCGTTCAAAAATGTCATATGACAGAGCCTGAGGTTAAAATGGCTATTTCTTATTATCGTGAGCGGTACACTGATAAGGGGATTTTTGAGAATGAAATCTATCCGGGAATAGAGCAGCTGTTAGGTCTGTTGAAGGATGAAGGGTACCAGCTCATTATCGCAACCTCTAAGCCGACGGTCTTTGCTGAACGAATTGCCGCCCATTTTGGTCTTGATCAGTATTTTGACCATATTATAGGAAGCTTCCTTGATGGTAACCGTTCGAATAAAGAAGCGATTATCAATCATATCATCGCTCTTTATCCAGAGAATAGGCCAGCTGATTTCTTAATGGTAGGAGACCGTATGCATGATATCATCGGTGCTCATAAGGCTGGAATTGATTCCATCGGAGTCTTATATGGCTATGGGTCAGAGGGTGAGCTTAGGCAGTCAAAGCCCTTATTCCTGGCTGAATCAATAGGTGAACTAGTCAGCATATTTGAAGCCTTTAAAAGGGTGAATGCTTAATTGGAGCCTATATTTTCTTCTATTTAAACAAAAATCAGTGCTTATGTATCTGTTGGATTAAGGTGGAAATTGTTAAAATATGGGTATCTCCATTGCTTTACCATGTTAATTCCAATAGGAGGGAAGAAAATGAAGCGAGGAGTACGTGTTATACCTTACCAGGTTGACAATGAAATGGAAGCTGTCAACGAATTGCCGAAGGGAATTGAAATCATTAAGGCGCCGGAACTCTGGAACGAGACAAAGGGCGCCGGAATTACAGTAGCTATCCTGGACACAGGAGTTGACACCGATCATCCAGATTTGCAGGGCAGAATTGTCGGAGGAAGAAATTTCACGACAGATGATCAATCGGATCCCACTAACTTCGAGGACTATAATGGTCACGGTACCCATGTAGCAGGGACGATTGCGGCTACCAATGATGAGAAGGGTGTTGTCGGGGTGGCGCCTGAAGTCTCTTTGCTTATTGTCAAGGTACTTGATAAGAATGGGTCCGGGCAATATAAGTGGATTATCGATGGAATCAACTATGCAGTCGCTCAGAAGGTCGATATCATTTCGATGTCACTTGGAGGTCCTGAAGATGTGCTTGAATTGCATCAGGCTATTCAAAATGCGGTAATGAACAATGTCTTGGTCATTTGTGCGGCCGGAAATGAAGGAGATGGAGATGACACCACGGAAGAATTAAGCTATCCTGGCTGTTACAATGAAGTCATCGGTGTCGGTGCCGTAGACTTGGACCGGAATTCCTCTCCCTTTACGAATTCCAATACTGAGGTGGATCTTGTCGCACCTGGTGAAAAGATTCTCTCCACCTACTTGAATGGAAAATATGCTACCTTGTCTGGCACGTCAATGGCTACTCCTCATGTGTCAGGTGCAATGGCATTAATTAAGGTCATTGCTAACAAGTACTTTGAACGTAAACTCACCGAGCCTGAGCTTTATGCCCAGCTGATTAAACGGACAATCCCGTTAGGCAACTCTCCTAAGCTTGAAGGAAATGGACTGCTGTATTTAACGGTTCCTAAACTTCTCGCAGAACTTGCCAAAGAAAAATCAATTCAAAAAATGATACAATCATAGATTCTTATTGAGACCGAACTGAAGACAAGCCCATTGTCTTCAGTTTTTTTATATCTCATTTTCTCGTTTGAACATGTCGTTGTGAATCTTAGTATGGCCAATTGACTAGATTGGAGGAGCATGTACGCCGGCTCCCATAGCCTGTGCTATATGAACCGAGGGATGGTCATCACACCCATTTTTTATTTATTTGTCTTCGTTTGCATGAATGATTGCCAACCCTTATGAAATAAACAGAGAACGAAGCTGCTCAAGATACATGCGGCTATCCAAACCTCAATCGAATCAGGAATATGGGAGAAAGGAGAGAACGTAATACGTGCTTTCTCTAAATATTGGGATAGAAGAAATATAATTAATGCGAGTATGGATAATTCTCTGCATAGGGAGAAAAGGGTTAACCTCTTCTGGTCCCAACGGATGAGAAACACGGCTATCGCAATGGAAGCAAATAAGTTCCAATCCATCCTTACACCACCTAATTATGGGTTCATATTTGAGACTGCAAGGCTTGCAGTAAATGAGTAAGTAAGTATAATCCTTCTGCATTAATTGTTTGGAAGGGCAGGAATCAGGATTATGGATGTAGAAAGAAATGGTGAAGACATTTTTGGTTGTTAGTTATGTTGATTGTAGGTGCAGTCAGTGCATTGAACGCATGCCGTGGAAGATGTCTTTTATTCGGAGAAGGGGGGCGGTTAGATGAATTATTCACATCTATATTTTTCGGACAGTTTCTTTTCCACCGGCCAGAAAGATATTTATACAAAGAATAAAGAGGTCGTCGGGAAACTCGATTTGAAGAGTGCATTCACCTCAACGATTGATGTGCTCGATCTAAAGGGGAATGTTTTGATCAGCGGGAAATTTCCTATCTTCAGCAATAAATGGGTGGTAACGAACCAAGCGGGCGAAGAGCTGGGATTTGTTCGAGCCCGTTTTAGTTTCTTTACAAAGAAATATGAATATACCGCACATAAGAGGGGAATATACCGCATTGAGTCAGAAACTTTCTCCAAAACGTATGAAATCTTTCAAGAGAATGGAAAGCGGGTTGGCCAATTTAAGAAAGTGAATTCCATCTTCAGCACACCGGCTTTTGAGATGAGCCAGGACAAGCAAGATATAGAGATTGGAGAGATGATTGCTGTTGTCATGGGTGTCAATGCTATTCAAAAGCGGAGTCATTCTGCTGCTAATAGTACGGTTTAATCAAGTTAGATAAAGATGATTAGCACTAATACGTAAAGAAGAATTATACTGTGACCAGCCATGGCGATAAATCGATGAATCGTCCAGGAATGAGGCGGTCTGGCCAGCAGGAAGATTGATAGGATACTGATGAGCGGACAAACGATACCGCCAAGTGCTGAAAAGGAAATGGATAAGGAAGGATTGTAGGTTTCAAACAGTAATGGTAATAAAATAAATAGATTCAGCGCAAGAATTCCATATAATTGTTTTATTCTGACCATAAATCTCCTCCGAAAAGAGAAAGTGGGTTACACTATATATATGATGGGGATGACGGAATATCCATCTTGAATGTGGAAGCTTCATAGATAGATCATTTTTCATCTTCCATATTTAGAGTTCAATTCGTTGGGAGTTGAGCTCTTTTTCTTTTTTAGGTATAAAATGTTCGTCATGCATAAAGGGGGAACGATTGGATGAACTGCTTAGGATGTCAATTGGCCAATCATCAAAGAACTGTCTATTTAATTTGGGAGAATGAGGATGTCTCCTGCATTTTGGATTATATGCCGTTTAATGAAGGTCATGTTCTCATACTGCCTAAAAGGCATGCTCGTTTCTTGGATGACTTGGACGAAGCCGCTGCAAGCTCGGTTTTCCAAGCTGCAAAGATGGTCACGCGTGCAATCAGGGAATTATATCGGCCAGATGGAATTACGGTATGTCAGAACGGAGGGGTATTTGATGAATTGACGCATTTTCATCTCCATATAATTCCTAGATATGAAGGGCAGGATTTTGCTGAATTTTACAAAGAGGATTTGGATGCTGTGCCCCTTGAAGCCGCTGTGCTGGAGGAAGTGCGGATGAAGCTGTCTGAGAAAATACGGATCTGTGAGAGGGATGAATAAGGGAAAAAGCCTAGTTGGCAATACAATAAGCAAACTAGTTTACCGATAGTCTGTTAGTTTGTTAAAATTCTGGTAATTATAATTCATTTAGGAGGTACTTGAAGTGGAAGCAGCCTTTGAAACAGGTACGTATATAAAAAACTATTTCCAGGAAAATCGGGATTATTTTGAAGAGCAATTACTTTCAGAGGCGGTTAATGTTAGGGATAAGATTGAGGAAATATTGTTGATTGGCAATATTGATTTGTTAAACAATGCCCATAAACTTGTCATGTATGTCATGGATCAAAGCGATCAAGATGTACGGGATTTTGCCAAGCAGGAAGGAATTGCATGGGCGACACATTCGATTAGCTTGACGTTCAAGCTTGAGTGGGTGCAGGCCATCCGAAGAACATTGTGGAATTTGCTGCATAAATTCCTTGATGAGCGCCATATGCCGTTTGAACCGGATGATTTCTTTATCCTTGAAAAACAAATTAACGATCAATTGGATCAATTCTTGAATACGTTCTTTATTTGTTATTCTGACTACAAGGATAAGCTGCTCGAGAAGCAGAAAGAGCTCGTTGAGAATTTATCTGTTCCAATTATCCCTATTACGGAGGATATGTGTATTTTGCCGCTGATCGGAATCTTGGATGACCAGCGTTCCAAAATTATCGAGGAGAAGGTTTTTAATGCAATCGGAGACTTACATATTGAGACACTAATCATTGATCTTTCTGGTATTGCTGAAATGGACGGCAATATCATTGATCACTTCTTGAAGATGATTGACGGAACGACCATGATGGGATGTAAGCCCGTCATAACTGGATTGCGACCTGAAATTGTCCGCCAAATGGTTACTCTCGGAATCTCCTTTGAGGAAAGAGCTCTTACTTCAGGTACCTTGCAGTCTGCCATAAAAAGATACACATCCCTCGGTTAAATGAATACATGAAAAAACGATGTCACCTTTCATTTTGGTGACATCGTTTTTTGGTTAGATGAAAAGCAGAAGGCTGACTGCCATGAGAGCCATGCCTGCAATAAGTCCATAGATAGCATGGTGGCTTTCATCATATTTCTTCGCAGCCGGCAATAGTTCATCAAGTGAAATGAAGACCATAATTCCAGCTACCGCTGCAAAAATGAATCCGAACATTAAATCAGTTAAGAATGGCATGAGAATTAAATACGCGAACAGGGCGCCGACAGGTTCTGCCAGTCCAGAGAGGAAGGATAGCTTGAATGCCTTCTTTTTGTTGCCTGTCGCAAAATAGATGGGAACAGCGACGGCGATTCCTTCTGGGATGTTATGGATCGCAATCGCTATGGCAATGGCAATGCCTAGCCCAGGGTCTTGCAGTGTTGAAGTAAAGGTGGCAATTCCTTCCGGAAAGTTATGAATGCCAATCGCAAGAGCTGTGAACACACCCATCTTCATTAGCTCCTGATTATGAATCTCACTGGCTGGTTTATTCATATCCTCGATCTTCTTTGGTTCATGGGGATTCCCTTGCTTTGGAATAACCCTGTCAATAAAGGCAATCAGCAGAATTCCGAAGAAGAAACCGAGCACAGTCATGGTATAGCCTCGTTCATACCCAAGCTCATTAACGAGGGCATCCTTCGCCTTAACAAATATCTCAACCATTGATACATAAATCATGACACCGGCAGAAAAGCCAAGTGATATCGATAGGAATGCTTTGTTCGTGCGGGTCGTCAGGAAGGCAAGTAAGCTTCCAATCCCTGTAGCCAATCCCGCCATCAAGGTCAGAGAAAAGGCTAATAATAAAGTTGAGTCCATATAGGATAAACCTCTTTCTATAAATGTATGTATCTCACAAACATAATCTCTTAACTCCTAATCATAATGGCAAAAGCTATCATACGTCAAAAAGAAGATAATGTCATAGACGGAGGGAATCTACATTATATATATGTATTAAATCGCTAAACATGCAAGTTCATGATGAAGAGGTGAATGGAAAAGGAAGCAGAGGAGGATGGCACCTTCCTTTGGAAAAGGCCTAAAAGGTAAAGATCAATCACGGAAGTTTATAAACCGCTCAACTCTGAGCGTCTGTATGACATTGTACCTTATCGTTAGCTGCTTGATATCAAATGGATTAGAATACTGGCATAATAAAAGCTGGGGAAGGAACCCCAGCTGTTTATTTCTATAAGCCAAACATCATACTCATAATTTTACGTTTTTTCTTACGCTTTAAGGTGGAGGGGACGTCTAGTGAGATGGGCTCAACCTTCGCAGGCGGTTTTTTTGATTTATTCATTTGTGTCTCAAGCTGTTCAATTCGTTCTTCAAGCTTATCGACGACAATGAGCAAATCTTCAATCTCACGGCGGTGCTGCAGCAGCTGGACAGAAGTGACACCATCCGCTTTATTGTAGAGCTGCAACTCTAGGGCTTGAATCTTATCTTCAAGCTTGAGGACTTGCTCATCCTTCTCAGCTGGAAGGAATGAGATTGGATTCTCCTGCTTCAGCTGATCCTGATGAAAGGCTTGAAGCTGGTCAAACTCGCTTTGTGTGTAGATAAAGTGACCTTTGGCATTACGGCTCGGTTCGATGCCTAATTGTTTTACCCATCGTTTCACCGTGCTTGAGGAAATGCCCAATGCACTGGCAATATCATTCGTATTCATCATCTTTTCACCTTTCTTTTTCTTTAGATTTATCCTTAAGATTTACAGTTGTTTATTTGCTTTTTCTTCGGAAACTCCACCACTTTTTTTCCGCTGGTGCGGCTTCTTGAACAGGAGCCTTTTTGGAGGCTTTGCTTTGTACGGTTTTCAGCTTGTCCTTTGCCTTTTCCTTTTTATGCTCCTTTAGCTTAATTGGTTTCGTTTTTTCTTTCTCCTTTTCTTTCGTCGGTGCTGCATCACGGAAGCTTGTGACCATTTGCTGAAACGCTTCTTCCCGCTGCTTGATATCATGTCTGTATTGCTCAAGCTCCTTGTTCATCGTCTCAAAATATTGTTCCCGGTCCTGATAAATGGCCTCCGTCACGCTTTTGATTTCGTGTTGAGCCTCTGAAACGGAGGATGAGAGATCTGATAATAGCTCACGATAGCCATCAGCCGCTGCTTCCGAGATCCGTTTGGAGAACGATTCGAAGGCCCCCTCTGAAGATCTCGCAATACTCCGAGTCAAGGTTTCGACCGTTTCGGATGTACGTTCTGAAGAATTCGAAACGTTCTGAGAAAGCTTTTTCAGCTCGCTGTTCGTTTTCAAGGAAGAACGCTGAATGGATTTTGATAAACCTTTGATTGTATCGATAGACCCCTGCGAAATCTCTTTCTTGACCTCCTCGATCATCATGTTGCGGTTATTACGCATCTCATTGCTCATTTCCTTCATGAATTGCGTCTTATAGGCATCCATGGCATGAAGAAACTCCTCAAGCTTCGGCTCAGCCGGCTTCTCAACAACAGCAACAGAAGTAGAGGCTGCGGGTGCGGATGCTTCGGAAGGAGGGTTCGAATTGGCATGATTACTGAGGTTTTGTCCATCCTTCAGATGCTTCTGAAGCATCTCTTTAATGATATCCTTGCTTAAATTCTTATCCCGCATTTCCTTAATTCTTTTTAAGATCGCGATTTCTACCTCTGTATAAAAACGTGAGCCCTGCTTTGAACGGGGAATGACCAATACCCCTGTTAAGTCCTTCTCCCACTGGCGGATTGTCCCTGCAGGTACATTAATCTTCCGTGAAACCTCTTTAATAGAAAATGCTCTTAGAATTTGATTGTCCTTCATATTTAAACAGTCCCTTCAACTTGTAATTGGAATTATTTCTCTCTTGTGTCATGTATTCTTCATCCAGACCTGGCTTTTCCTGCCTCATGACAAAAGCTATCAAAACAAGTTGTTATTCATCAGAGGGGGCTCTTTTCTAGCGGAATTCGCCTTTATATATGAAGGAAAACGAAAATGGTGGAGAATAAGCGTGGGAGCGGGGCAAAGAAGGAGGAAGGGGCAGGCGAAATGTGGAAGGATGGAGGTTTTTCTTTAGTGCGAGAGGATGATGTCAGTTCTTGAAGAAGGGGGATGGAATCTCCTAGGGGCTGTATGAGCTGGTTCTGAGCTTCAGAAACATAAATCTTGATGTGGGGGACTAGGATAAAGGGAAATAGGATTCACCATTATCAAACTACATAATAATTTGTAAATTTGTAACTATTTTGAAAATTATTCGTATTACTTATAGAACATAGGAGGAGGGAGTAAATGAAGAGAATCATAAGATGGACAATGGTTACCTCGATCATTATTGGTCTAGCTGTCTGGATGGCAAGTGAAATGATACCTTTTTCGTACACAGAATGGTGCTTTTTTATTGGCCTAGGTTTAACTGGTATATTGTTTCTCTTTAATAGCAGCGGAGGTTTTTTATCAAAAAACACCACCCTTGAAGTGAGTGAGGCAGTATGGAAGGTACAAAAAGAAGATAATCAGTTGAGGGTTCATGTAGGCGGGGTTTTTTATGGGGCAGTTCTTTACACCGTTGTCAGTTTGATTGTGATGCTCGTTGTTTATTTTTAATCTTTGAATACTAAAACAAGAGCATCAGCTTTAATTTTGTTACATGTAAAGACCTCCATCCAGGCTTTATGGAGGCTGATAAAAAGGAATACTTAAAATGTCTTTATTGTACTATATATTAGAAAAGCCAAAAATCATTATTTGCCACAAAAAAAGCCTCCGCATGAAGTCTGCGGGAGGCTTTTATGTCATTTAAGCGGTCTCTTTCACAATATGATAAAGAGAGTAGAATAGAATGCCCATTCCGACGAAGAAAAGGACGCCGCCTAAGAAAACTCCGTTTGAGATGCTTGATAAGACAGAAGGGTTAGAATAAACTTCAATCCCTTTTGGCTGTACGCTTGTGGATACTTGGAAATGACCGATTATGGCAATGATGATTGAAAAGATTAATAATCCGTATTGTTTGATTTTCATACAATCCCATCCTTTATAGGAATTATTTGATAATGCAAATTGTTACAATTATAGTAACATATTGTGAATAAATTGTGAACAGATATGATTTTCTGTTTTTAAGAATTTTTACACTCTTAAGCTGTTTAATATTGATTGTTGATTTGAATATGCATCCCTTTTAGCGGGGTAATGGGTTTGTGGGGTTCATGCTCTTTTGTGCTGCATTTCTTATTCGGGAAACAGGACAGGATTTCTGTAGAAAATGAAAATGAGATGAGAGCATGAAAGACCTCTAGAGATGATGAAAATGTCCTCACTGGCTGGCCAGCTAAAAGGACATGTCAATCAATACAGGTTAAAAACAATTTTTCAGGAGGAGACTTTGGAAAAGAAATGATGGATTGTGGAGGGGTCCAGGTGAATGTAATGAATGATGGGAATGAACAAAAAGGCAGGAAAAAGAGAGGCTAATGAAATTTTCAAATGATCACTTTAATATTTCAATGTATTAAATGCTTGGGCCGCTTTCTTTGCGAAAGATATTGGTGGTTCAACAGATTGAAAGTGAACATAAAGAATGGTAGGATGCGTATATACCCAATGGTTATGTATGGCACTAATGATTAAATTGTTTATCGCTAATGTTTTTACAAATTCAGGTAACTCTTCTTGGAGAACGACTACTTCACCAAGATTTAAAGCATTTCCATGTTGATCTAATGATTCGAATGATATTTCGGCATGTAACTCTGATGTGCTGGGGCGCCCCTGGATGGTTACTTTTAGATTACGCTGAAACTCTACTGAGCAAATCCCATTTTTGACATTTGCTTTCCCGTTAACTTCTTTAGCAAATTGATTACATAGGTCTTGAATGTTTCGCATAGTCAAACACCTCCATAGGTAAAAGGTATGTTAAATTTTTTGTTTTAGTAGTAAGAAATAAAATGGCATATCGATGGATTCTTATACTCCTTTTGATGAAGCATTGATTCAAAATGGATTCATGTTCTTTTCTATCGAGTAGTGAAACTTCTATTGTAGAAATGGAGCAGGTTCGTAAAAAAGGATATTTACCTATTAATAACGAATTGATGATGAACACAGTAACGAATACACTCAAATTGATTAAAGACATTTAAATGGTGACAAATTTTATTTATAGGGTGATAAGCCGATGATAGGGATAAGTATTGCAACGAAGTGGGAATATGAAGCGACATTGAAATACTTTAGCGTAAAGAATAACGAACGTTTTGGTTATCCATATGGCGAATATTTCATAAAAACAATTAATGATACTGAAATTGTTTTTTATCGGACAGGTGTAAGAAAAGTGAATGGTGTTGGTGGTAATCAGTATATGATTTCTAAATTTCATTTAACTAAAGTGATCGTTGCTGGAACGTGTGCAGGAATAGATGAGAAGTTCAATGTTCTGGATATTTTTGTACCCGATAAAGCCGTTCAATATGATTGCACAGTAAAAGAAATTGAGCCTCTTATTAAACAATCCTTCATCGTCAATATGGATCTATCAAAATATGGAGATGATTTTTATAAAGGAACAATTGGCACCGCTGATAAAGCGGTAGTTATGTGGAAGGACTTTTTAGAACTTAAAGAAAACGAAATTACCATAGCCGATACAGAAGCAGGGGCAATAGCTTATATCTGTAGGAAGAATGATGTGGAATGCATAATCATTAAAGGAATATCTGATTTTCCAACAGATGAAAGTAACTCTGATAAATTCGAATCGAACATGGAACAAATAAATGTTTATTTAGAAAACACCCCTAAAGTTATGAACAAAATATTTGACGAATATTTAAAGAGATTTATTTAATCAAATTTATCGTTTCATGAAAGATTGATAAAGCCTGGTTCCTATTGAACGGTCGTTCTTTGTTCGTTCCAAATCCATTCATTTTTGTGCTTACGGTAAATACATTATAAGACCAACACATATATCCCCACATAATAAAGGCAGGAAAGTTGGCGTGGTAAACTCTCCTTGCAGATAAAAATGATGAATGGGTAAGAAGATCATTAAACTCTTCTTAATGTAGAAACGGGGGGCAGTTTAGCGAAAATCATTTGCCTTACTCATCTTACTTATAAAAAGGAAAGGAGAGTTTCGTATGAAGATTTATTGGTTATTCGTATTTTTAATCTTTATCATTTGGTACAGTGTATCTCTACAATATCTCGAACCAAGTTGGTGGTCTATCTTTTCTTCCAGCCGTTCAACGCATACATCTATGATGGAACAAATTTCTTTCATTAAAGTTACTTTTATAGCACTTCTATTTATGACTTTGGCCTATCCTCTGCGTCAAATAATTCAAAAGTGTCATTAACTCTGTTTTACTGAGGTGCATTAAGCAAGGAGGGGGGAGTAATCCTGTAAAAAATAAAGAGTGTGACGTTAGTTTCTGATGCGATGTCCTCAAATAAAGGTCTGTTCGTGCAAAAATAAACACAGCAACTTTCTTCATGAAGGCGGCTGTTATCCCTTTTCAATTAAATATGGTCTTTACGAAAACAGCCTTCTTTTTACACCGGAAATAGTCTATACTATAATTAAGTCTTTACTTAAATACTTAATTATATAAATTGAGGTGATTGAGATGAGTGAACAGCTGCAAATCATTCTTCCGCTTCTTGTGATGGAGTTCATTTTGAAGATTATTGCTTTAGTGGATTTGGCTAAGCGTGATAAACGGGGAGTTAAGGGTGAGAAGAAATACATTTGGGTTATTGTGATCTTGCTATTCTCGACAATAGGTCCTGTGCTTTATTTAGTGGCAGGTAAGAAGGATTATACATGGGATGAGGATGATCGTAATGATTCAATGTGAGAACGTGACTAAATCCTATAAAGGCTTCCGGGCTTTGAAGGGCATTAGCTTTTCGATTGAAGGACCGGGATGCTTCGGTTTCATTGGAAGCAATGGCTCTGGAAAGACGACGGCCATTCGTATTATGGCCGGACTAGCAAGAGCCACGTCAGGGAAGATTCAAATCGAGGGTTATGATGTGGAGGAGGATCCGAAGAAAATTGCCAGAGTAATAGGTTATCTGCCGCAGAATCCGTCCTTTTATGATTATATGACAGGCGAGGAATGGATGATGTTTACGGGTAAGCTCTTTGGGATGTCGAAGAAAGACAGCAGCGTTCGTGCTGAGGAGCTGCTAAAGAGATGCGGGATATGGGAGGCAAGAAGGCGCAAGATCGGCGGGTACAGCGGGGGAATGAAGCAGCGGCTTGGTCTCGCGCAGGCGCTGATGAATGATCCGAAGCTTCTTCTTCTGGATGAGCCTGTCTCTGCGCTTGATCCGATTGGACGCCATCAGGTCCTTGAATTGATTGAGGAATTGAAGAAGGACCATATGATTTTCATGTCCAGCCATATTCTAGACGATGTGGAGAAAACAGCTGACCATATCCTCATCCTGCATAAAGGGAAGTTATTATTATCCTCCTCCAAGCAGGAACTGATGAAGGAGTACGCAGGCTCCTCAATTACATTCCAGCTCCTTGACTCAAATGATTCTTTAGCGGAAGCGCTCTCCAGCGAGAACTGGGTGGAGAGGGTTGCTGTTACAGACCGTTCTTATCGAGTCATTGTCAAAGATGTCGTGCGGGCAAGGGCTTCCCTGCCCTTAATGATCCACGAGCAAGGCGGCATCATTACGGATTACCGGATGGAGACCTTGTCGCTGCAGGATATATTCTTCAAGGTGGTGAATCAATGATGGGGATGTTCTGGGCTATGCTTTGGAAGGAATGGATTGAATTAAAACGATCTTATAAGCTCATTATTGTTCCATTTGCCTTTGCCATCATCATGGTTACTTTGCCGATCACGATGAAGCTTCTGCCGACACTTATTCAGCAGGACTTGCCGGAAGGGACCGTCATTTCTGTTCCGGAAAGCTCCGCCGCCGACATTGTCAGTGGAATCTATGCGAACTTTGAACAGCTTGGCTTGATTGTGCTGATTCTTGTCATGATGGGAACGGTAGCCTCCGAGCGAGAGAAGGGGAGTGCCGCGCTTATATTATCAAAGCCAATTGGCCGCAGCGGGTATATTTTGGCGAAATGGACGGCTTATGCGCTATTATCAACCGTTTCATTTCTCTTCGGTATGGGATTAACCGTTTATTATACAAGAATCCTTTTTGATGGGAAAATGGAATGGGCGGCTATTGCAGAGGGAACGCTTCTTTACCTTGTGTTAATCCTTCTGTGCGTAACACTCACCCTGCTTTTTTCTTCTATTATGAAGAGTGCGGTATTGGCGGGATTTCTAAGCTATGCTGTTTACCTGGCGCTGACGAAGCTGGGCAAGTATCTTCCTGATTCCCTTGAGAAATATACGCCAACAGCATTCACGGAAGCAGCAGGGAATATCATCCTTGGCAAGGAAGGGCAGATTATGGCACCTCTTTTGATTCTACTGGCCGTTATCGTCCTCATGATTATCTTGACGATTCTTTTATTTAAAAAAGAGGAAATCTAGAATGAATGATTCGATAAGTAAAAAGATGGTAAAAATGCATAAAAAGCGGTATATTCATTAGGGAAACGCGATAAATCATCAAAAGGTATTGAAGTGACCGCCTATTTCGTATTACTATTCTTGAGTAGATATATAAGAAAGAGAGTGTTTATACATGGGACGTAAATGGAATAACATTAAAGAAAAGAAAGCTGCCAAAGATGCGAACACAAGCCGAATCTATGCGAAATTCGGCCGTGAAATTTATGTGGCAGCCAAGCAAGGGGAGCCAAACCCAGAATCTAATCAAGCGTTAAAAATGGTCCTAGAGCGCGCGAAGACGTACAGCGTACCGAGACATATTATTGACCGTGCGATTGAAAAAGCAAAAGGCGGTTCAGAGGAAAGCTATGATGAGCTCCGCTATGAAGGCTTTGGCCCAAGCGGCTCCATGGTCATCGTAGACGCTTTGACAAACAATGTTAACCGTACAGCATCAGATGTTCGTGCCGCTTTCGGCAAGAATGGCGGAAACATGGGTGTGAGCGGTTCCGTTTCTTACATGTTTGATGCAACAGCCGTGTTCGGAGTAGAAGGAAAAACGGCAGATGAAGTATTAGAAATGATGATGGAAGCGGATGTTGATGTTCGTGACATTCTGGAAGAGGATGACGCGGTTATCGTATACGCAGAGCCAGATCAATTCCATGCCGTTCAGGAAGCCTTCAAGAATGCAGGAATTACTGAGTTCACTGTGGCGGAATTAACCATGCTTGCACAAAACGACATTTCGCTTGATCCAGAAGCGCAAGCTCAGTTTGAGAAGATGATTGATGCAATTGAGGACCTGGAGGATGTACAACAGGTTTACCATAATGTAGATTTAGGTGAATAATGCCTGAAAAGAATAGCTGCCATTTGGAGCACCTTGCTCTGATGGCGGCTTTTTTTGTTTAAGGATTCGGATATATGGAAATATAGGGAGAAAAAGGAGGGGTGTATGATGCCATATCAATCCAAAAAAGACCTGCCGGATTCTGTGAGAGATTCGCTGCCAAGCCATGCGCAGGAAATCTTTAAGGAAGCGTTTAATTCTGCATCCAAGGAATATGATAAAGAAGAAACGGCCTTCAAGGTAGCATGGAGCGCTGTTAAAAATAAATATGAGAAAAATGATGATGGAGATTGGGTTGAGAAGAACTAAGTAGTGCTGGATTCTCCTCGTTTTTTCTCATAAAGGTTCTTCAGCTCCTGAAAGCTGGGCTGCTCGAGTAAATGAAGATTACCCGCTTGGAGAATCTCCTTCAGCGCTTCTTCCTTTGAAATAAGATAGCCAATGCTTTCCTGCTCTACCCATTTTCTTTGCTCGATGATCATATAAGTACCGTCCTCAAGAACGGACAGACCCTTCTGATAGCTCATGGAATGATGGGGATGAGCCCAATAATCCTTTTCTGTATGGCCGGGAATCCCCGTATATAATACATGAAAATGGTGGTTCTTTCCCAATTGGTCCGCCTCCTTGCCATCCGGTTTACGGATAGAATGTGCAATTGGTCGAAGTCTATTCATCTGTCTCTAACATAAAAAAACCCGAATGAAAAGAAGCTTCATTCGGGTATCCTTCTATTACAGGCTGCGTGCGCCTAGATATCTTGAGGACCAGTAAGAGGACCCAAGACTTGATTCTGTTACGCCGCTAGAACCGGCATGGATAAATTTGTTGTTGCCAATATAAATCCCCATATGGGATGGACCGGTTGTATACGTTTCAAAGAAGACAAAATCTCCGACTGCCGGGCTGCTGACTTTCTTCATGGAAGAATAGTACCCAGCTGTATTTGTACGAGTGAAATTACTGCGCTCCTGCTTCACCACATAGTAGATGAAGCCGCTGCAATCAAAACCGCTCGGTGTTGTACCGCCCCATACGTATGGGGTGCCAATCAAGCTTTTTGCTGTTGCGACCATGCGCTGAGCTTCGCTTGAAGTGGACGTGCTGGAACCGGAGCCGCTTGTAGAGCCGGATGTTGAACCGGAAGTCGTTGCGCCAGCTTTGCTGACAATCAAGACTTGTCCAGGGTAGATTGTGTCGCTTTTTAAGTTGTTCCATGATTTAAGCTTTGCCACGGTTGTATTGTATTTAACCGCGATTTTCCATAAGGAATCTCCGGATTTCACTGTGTATTTTTTCGTAGTCGATGCTGATGTTGATGAAGAGGATTCTCCGATTTTTAACGTTTGACCTATGTAAATCATATCAGATGTCAGGTTATTTTCATTTTTAATAGCTGATACAGTTGTATTATATTTAACAGCCAATTGAGACAGAGTGTCTCCCTTTACGACTTTCACAGTAGCGGCAGAGGCAGCATTGGCAAAAAGGACGGACGACAAAACAGCAGTTGCAGTAACGGATAAAACTTTCTTATTCATGATGACCCCCTACATAGTTAGTAATTTTTTTTGAAAATACTAGCTAAGTTTAGACCAATCGACAAAAAATTACTAGTTTTGTAGGCAAAATGTAATAGAAAGGAAAGTTTATTGTAATATAAATGAGTTTTCTGTAAAATGATAAAATTTACCTAATTTCAAACGACGAGAAAATATCTGGTGTCTGTTCTACCATTTGCACATCAATCACTCGGCTGAATCCAGGACCTTTTTTAATCTCTTCTATGAATGCATATAAAGGTTCTTCGTGCCCTTGCGCTACAATTTCAACGGTCCCATCGGGTAAATTTCGAACCCAGCCTTTTATTTTATAGGAAAATGCGAGCCGTTCAGTATAATAACGAAAACCAACCCCTTGTACGAAGCCGGATACAATTAGATGATATTGCTTCATGGAAAACACTCCTTTCTCCTATCTATTCCTATTATAGCGGAATAGGATGGTTAGAAGAGGTAATTTGATATAATGGAAGAATCTATAAAATGGGATGGCGGGGGATGGAAATGAAGCATGTGTATTTAATGAGGCATTGTCAGACAAAAGGGCAGGATGCCTCATGCAGGCTGACGGAGAAAGGAAGCGCTCAGGCTATTGAGCTCGCGCATTTCTTTAAGGGGATTCGAATTGAACGGATAATTTCTAGTCCATACCAGCGGGCACTGGAATCATGCCGACCAATTGCACAGGACAAACAAATGATTGTAGAAGAGGACATACGCTTGGCAGAGCGGGTGCTTTCAAATGTAGATTTACCTAATTGGCAGCAGTTGCTGGAGGAATCCTTTCAGGATCTGGAGAAAAAGCTTGAAGGAGGGGAATCCGGAGCAGAGGCAGCAGCTAGAGGGCTTGAGGTGCTTGAAGAGGCTATTAGCGGTCCATGTGATCATATCGCGATAATGACACACGGGAATCTGCTGACTTTAATGCTTCAGCAATTGAATCCAACATACGGCTTTTTGGAATGGAAGAGGATGACTAACCCAGATGTCTTTCATCTCATGATTGATAATGGGCAATGTCAGATTGAACGAATATGGGATAAGTAATGTTTAGTAGGGCAAAACTTTCTTTGGTGAATAGAAGGTTTTGCCTTCCTTTCTGAATATTAATATTATCTTAATATTACAGAAATATGACTGTTTATTTACATTTAATGATTTTTTATGACAAGGGTTTACATTTTTCGATATTGTTTTTTGTTTTTCCTATGAAAGTGATATAGTATTTCTAGTGCTTTCCAACAGTGCCAATATTTATTAGTTTGGTGATGCTGGAGATGCCAAGATGAATAAATATGGAATTTTCAGAAATGAAGAAATGAACGGTATGAATAGAGCAGAAGAAGGTGTAATGGAATGAGGAAGAAAAAAAGGAAGAGGAAGAAGAACTGGAAGAGAATCATTGGGGTGCTGTTGCTTCTGATGATTATGGCAGGCTGCACATATGGTGTGTCATTCTATCAATCTATGACTGGGGCAGTAGACTCCATGTATAAAGAAACAGAAACGACAGAGATGCGGGAAGAGGAGATATCCCTTGAAGAGCTTGAGCCTTTCTCCGTCTTACTCTTGGGTGTTGATGAGAGGCAGGGAGATAAAGGCCGCTCAGACAGCATTATGGTGCTGGCTGTCAATCCAGAAAAGGAATCCGTTGAAATGGTCAGTATCCCGAGAGATACCCGGACAGAAATTGCCGGTAAGGGAATAACAACGAAGATCAACCATGCCTATGCTTACGGTGGTGTAGAGACAGCAACGGATACCGTTGAACAATTTCTCGATATCCCAATTGATTACTTTGTTCAGATTAATATGGAAAGCTTCAAGGGAATCGTGGATGCCTTAGGAGGCATCACCGTAATGAACTATGAGGAATTCACACATGCAGGAACTCATTTTGCAGAAGGAGAAATTCTCTTAAACGGCAAGGAGGCATTGGCCTTCTCAAGAATGAGATATGAGGATGTACGCGGTGATTTTGGCCGGCAAACAAGACAGAGGGAAGTTCTTGAAGCCATCATTGAAAAAGGGGCAAGTTTCTCAACGCTGACGAAATACCAAGATATATTTGACACCCTCGGAGATCATATAAAAACCAATTTGACCTTTGACCAAATGATGGATATTCAGAAAAATTACCGCTCCGCTGCCCAATCCATTGAACAAATTGAGATGGAAAGTACCAGTGAAAAGCTATATGATGAAGGGTATGGAAAAGAGTTGTACTTTGAGATCATCACCGATGAAGAGCGTTTAAAGGTTCAACAGCATCTCAAGGAACAATTAGAATTGCAGTAAATGAGGTGGTTTGATGAATTTAGCTGAGTTTTCCCGCTATGACGGGATAGGTTTGGCTGAGCTGGTGAAAAAGGGTCAGATGAGTGCGAAGGAATTATTGGAGGATGTCAGTAAAATGACGGATGACATCAATCCAGAACTGAATGCGATTGTGCACACACGATTTGAACAGGCATTAACCGAAGCAGGAAAAATGGATTTCAACAAACCATTTGCAGGTGTTCCGATTTTCTTGAAAGATCTTTCCCAGTCTATCGCGGGGGAGAGGGCTACAGCTGGGACGAAGCTATTGAAGGACCGGGTAGCCAACATTGACTCCCATTATGTGAGAAAAATCCGAGAAGCCGGCTTTCTTATTGCCGGGCAGACGAGCACGCCTGAATTCGGGCTGAAAAATATTACAGAGCCGGCTCTTTACGGGCCTTCACGGAATCCTTGGAATCCAGCGTATTCACCAGGCGGTTCGAGCGGTGGTGCTTCGGCAGCCGTTGCAGCTGGAATTGTCCCAATCGCCGGAGCAAGTGACGGAGGAGGTTCCATTCGTATACCTGCCTCCTTCACCGGGCTTGTCGGGTTAAAACCGACAAGAGGCAGAACACCGGTTGGACCAGGTGTAGGAAGGCAATGGCATGGTGCTGCTGTGGACTTTGTCCTCACGAAAACAGTCAGAGACAGCGCGGCCATGCTTGATGTCCTGCAGGTACTGCAGCCAGAAGCCGCTTTCAACGTGCCGCTTTATCAAGGAAGCTACTTAGAAGATTTGAACAATGGTAAGCGGAAATTTCGAATTGCCTTTTCAGTGAAATCTCCAGTCGGTACTCCGGTTTCAGCTGATGCTGTGAAGGCTGTACATAAAACCGTTAAATGGCTCGAAGAACAAGGCCATCATGTGGAAGAAAAGGAGCCTGAAATCGATGGAATCAGGCTCATGGAGAATTACTATATCATGAACTGCGGTGAAATGGCCGCTGACATCCAATCCATCGAGGAATCCATTGGCCGTAAAGTAACAAATGAAGATATTGAAATGGTCTCCTGGGTTCTGAAGACAGCTGGAGAACAGGTATCAGCCATCCAGTTCACCAGAAGCATTGCTGAATGGGATACGGCAGCGGCCCAGATGGCTCACTTCAACCAAACCTTTGATTTATACATCACGCCAGCTACTGCCAGCACCGCTCCTCGGATAGGTGAACTGACCCATTCGAAGAAAGAGGAAGAGGAATTGCTTCAAATCGAAGAAGCATCCCCGTCCGAACAATTAAGAATGGTCTACGATATGTTTCTCCCAAGCTTGACCTATACACCGTTTACTCAATGGGCAAACATTATTGGCCAGCCGGCAATCAGTTTACCTGTTCATATGGGTGACAATGGACTGCCAATCGGCGTCCAGATTATGGCTCCAAAGGGAAGAGAGGATTGGCTATTAGGTTTAGCCGCACAAATGGAGGAATCTCCGATTTGGGTTGGATTGAAGGGGATGTAAGGGTAAAAGCAGCGGATTTTGTCCGCTGCTTTTTACAATGAGCTCTGCAGTCAATTAATGATATATTGGGTTACGAAAGAGAAAGAATGGACAATACAGTTCAATAACAATTAATCATCATTTAACTATTTTACTTGAATACGACAAATCATATAAAGAAGAGATGGGATGTACTCAATATGGTAGAGTATAAATATGGGGTGAGATCAATAATGAATAGGACAAAGATTCAACCGTTAATTTTATTAAGTCTATTGATAAATGCGATTGCAATGGGATTGTTTGCTTATGATAACTATCATGAAAAGAATATAGGCTACACGGTCACTTTTATCGTTCTATGCCTATATTTAATGAGTCTTGCCATTTACGGATTAGTGAGAAACAGTCAAGTAAGCCGTACCAGCAAATAAGAGAAGCTACGTTTTTGATTCTGGAAATTTATCTTACGGTTTTTTATTTTTTTTAAATAGCATTGGGAATTCCTTGATTCGGTCTTAATTCTATAACTAGTAGAAAACACAAAGGGAGCTGGCAGAATAGATTGCTAGTCCTTTTTAAATTGCTCACTTACAATATTTTTATCCCCCAATTGTTTCACACACTTACTTGTCTAGCATGAGCCATATCTCACAAGGACATGCCATAATAGCTTAATATCCTGCGTGATTTCCTTCATGGTTCCGTAGTCAGACCATTGATCAGGCTGTGAGTACATAACTTTCATGGCAGAGCCAATTATCCGTGCATTTATATCGTTGGTTTCGGCAATACGTTTTGCGAGAACAGGCATTTTTACACCTCTAAAATCAGAAGGTACTTCCTGCACTGTAAGGTGAAAGCCCCTTCGCCAATGTAGTTTGATGGAATACTTTGAGCATAGCTGCTCCATAATTCCCCCAATATCCGTTCCTCTAAATGAGGTGTCTGCAACGAGTATTTCAACGTCATTTCTAAGTGAGATGGGCCCATGGATTTGGGCTTCTATGTAGTGGTCAAGATTACGATGGATTTTTTGTTCATAGAGATATTTTTGAGGGTCTGAAAGATTCGTTAATAAATGATTGAATAGCTTAGGAGGGCGAATTTGAGCTTCTCCTAATGCAAATTCTCTTGAAAATGAATCCTCCAGAAGTGCTGCGAGTATTAAATCAAATTCCTGAAATGTTCCCTTTTCCTTTAATTCCAGATGGGAATCTAAATAGGTAAAAGTAGAACGATGAGAGACTGATGGATAAAGGAGGAAATAGCATGAACCAAAGCGGGGAGCAGGTCCATCTGAAGGAAGCATCAAATTCAGCGCCCCGTATTTAGGGCGGTCTTTCATGGCTGCGTCTTCACCATGGTAGGCCCCTCCAAATAACCTTCTCTCCCAAAGGTCCCGTTCGCCGCCTGGAAAGGCAGAAACACTTCCGGCTGAGATAAGCGTTTCGAATTGGCTTTTATACTCTCCTTGTATGAATAATGATTGGACAACGCTGTTAAAGCTGGAAACGAGCCGGTCTGGATGAAAATGCAAGGCAATTCTGGCGTTTGCCTTAATAGCATCAAACGTTTTTTCGAATGTATCTGTTGAGACGTTTGACATCTTTAAAATATGATGAATGCTTGATCTCGCCTCATGCTTATGTTTTTTTGCCTCAGTTTCAATATACGCTAGAGCTGATTTTTGTGAATTTGATAATGGCATAAATGTATACACTCCTCTTTATCCAATTCAAGAAATTTACTCAGATGTTCAACCTGAAGCATTATTCAAGAAGTCCAATCAGCAGATTTCGATGCTCCGAGGCTAAATCCACTAAAGGAAAATTCCCTGTACAAAGCAAGCTTTTCACCCTGCCTGCTTCCTTCCAAGCAAGATCATACAGCTCTTTATGAATGATTCTGCTCTTATAGGCAGCTTCCAGTTCATCCGTATCCTTTACGAAAATCTCCCCAGATGGGAAGAGAATGAGATCGATATACAAGTCATCCATCCATGGTCTGCCGTCATCACAGCCATTGCCGAGGCAAATGTCAATATACCATTGTACAATCCTTCCTTCTGCATCAAACATGGTCGTTACGCTATGGCGGGCGTCTTTTGGAAATTGCTGAAGCCACGTATACTCTTTATCTGCAATGCATACGGACTTTTTTTCGTATTGGACGATGAGGGGGGAGGTGAGCTCAGTTAGTTGAAGTAAGGTAATGTATCCGGTATATTCATTTGTTTCGAGGAAGACTTGGGCAAATTTTCTTTGTGTAATCCGTTTCCAATCTGACCGGTCTCCATATTTTCTCTTTAACATGTCGTGCTCCAATCCAGGGATGATTAATATACAGAAGAAGGGAGGGTGCACAATTCGTCACCCTCCCTCAGCTTGTTCTTTCCTTCATGAGTTTATCTCCTCTTGAACAGGTTCAACCGGGCTGAAGGACAAGGGAGAAGACAGCACAATGGAGGTATTGACATTCCCATAAGGATTCAGTCTTTCAATGACTTGGTTGAGCTGTTCCATTCCAGGTACAGCCGCTTTCAATAAGTAACTGACAGGCCCAGTTAAGCGGTGGATTTCAATGATGTCGGGATCATCTAAGATTTTCTTTTCGAATTCAGCATAGGAGGCCGTCTTGAAGTCGCTTAATTGGATAAAGACGATAATATGTCTGCCGACAGAACGGGGACAAACCCTCGCACTGAACCCCTCGATGACTCCCTTTTCCCGAAGTCGGTTCAATCGTTCGGTCACACTTGGTCTGCTTAAGGCTAGCTGCTTGGATAAATCACTTATTGTTATGCGCCCGTCCTTTTGAAGAATAGCGAGAAGGCGAACATCTAATTGATCCATAATCCATTCCCCATTTTAAAATGAAGTTAATTGTGATGAAACTTATGCAAAATAGATATTTACTATATGGAATTTTATTCAATTTGTTATGTTACTGATTTTTATTATAACGTATCCTAAATGATATAAACATAATTTTCTAAATTTTTTCACTTTATTCAAAGGAAATCTCCATTTCTATACGGATCGAGACTATATTCTTCATTCCAGTTGAATAAAGTGAAAGCCTCCGGCGGATAGCAGAAAAGTTGAAAAGGAGGTCTTCGGACAGGAATCCGAACAATCTTCCTCTGCCATTACGCATGAGGCATTATGAATCCTGAAAATTATACAAAATGGCTGCTTAAACAGGCGTTGTAAAGGAGGATATGATGAAAGAAGGCTTGCAGATTGGAGCAATGGCTGAAGTGACGGCCAAGGTGAGTGAAGAGATGTTTGCTCAATTCGAAGGACAGATTGTTCATCGTGCCTATTCGACGGTTGCGATGGTTTATCACATGGAATGGGCTTCACGAAAAATTATATTGCCCTATCTGGAATCACATGAAGAGGGAGTTGGCGGAGCAGTGACAGTGAAGCATATCGCGCCTACAGGGGAGGGAACGAATGTTCATGTCACAGCTGTCGTAACAGACATCACCGATCATTGCGTTTTGACAAGTGTAGAGGTCCATAATGAAACAGGATTAATAGGCGTAGGGGAAGTGAAGCAAGGAATTGTTATGAAAGAGTCAATGGAACGGCGTCTAAAGAAATCAATGAGCCATCAAGAATAGATGATCAAGATGTAAGCGCTTACTAGATAGAGACAGATATATGGAGGGAATGGCGAATGAGTACGATCAACCAATCAATACAATGGAATGAACAATTGTTAGAAAGCATGCAGGACCATGAACAGGTTATGTTCTGTCAAGATCCATCCACTGGGCTTAAAGCGATTATCGCTATTCACAACACGGCACTCGGTCCGGCACTTGGGGGATGCCGGATGCAGCCCTACAAAGGGATGGCAGATGCTCTTTTGGATGCCCTGCGTCTATCCAAAGGAATGACCTATAAATGTGCGGCAGCAGATGTGGATTTCGGAGGCGGGAAGGCGGTCCTGATTGGTGATCCGCTTAAGGATAAAACACCAGCCATGTTTCGGGCTTTTGGACGATTTGTGGATTCCTTAAATGGTCGATTCTATACGGGAACAGATATGGGGACCAATATGGAGGATTTTGTTCATGCCTCGAGGGAAACGAGCTGTATTACAGGAATTCCGGAAGCCTATGGCGGCGGAGGTGATTCTTCCATACCAACCGCAACTGGCGTGATCTATGGATTACAGGCGACCAATAAGGCAAGATTCGGCATGGAAGAGCTTGAAGGCAGAACTTATGCCATTCAAGGACTCGGGAAGGTCGGCATGAAGGTGGCTGAACAGCTTCTTGCTGCAGGGGCGGACTTGTATGTAACAGATATTAATGAAGCTGCCATTGAACAGGTGAAAGAAGCTGCCAGACGTTATAACGGAGTGGTCAGACCGGTTGGGAGTAAGGAGATTTACGCTGCAGAGGCTGATGTATTTGTTCCTTGTGCAGGGGGAGGAATCATCAATGATGACACGATTGATGTCATGAAGGTGAAGGCGATTGCCGGTTCCGCCAATAACCAGCTCTTAACCGACAGGCATGGAGAAGCATTAAAGCAAAAGGGGATCCTTTACGCACCGGACTATATGATCAATTGCGGAGGCCTTATTCAGGTGGCAGATGAATTATATGGCTTCAATAAGGAGCGGGTATTGACCAAAACAAAAACAATCTATCATTCCTTATTGGAAGTTTACGAGCAGGCAGAGCTGGATCATGTGACCACTGCTGAGGCGGCAAACCGTTTATGTGAAAAGAGGATTGAGGAGCGGAAAAGGCTCAATCATTTCTTTACACGCAGTACACCGCCGAAGTGGGATGTTCGCATATGAAGGAAAAATAATTAAATGAGGTGATGGAATGAGCATGGAGTTTCCAATCTATCAAATGATTGATGAAGACGGGCAGCTTGTGAGGGAAGAGGATAAGGAAAGACTGACAGATGAGTTAATTCGAGAGTTCTATTATCATATGGTTCGCATTAGAACCTTTGACCGTAAGGCAATTAGTCTGCAGCGTCAAGGGAGGCTGGGTACATATGCGCCCTTTGAGGGACAAGAGGCATCGCAGGCAGGGAGTGCCCTTGCTCTTGGAGAGGAGGATTGGGTATTCCCAACCTATCGCGATCATGGGGCAACCTTAACCTATGGCGCCAATATGGCCCGTACCTTTCTCTATTGGAATGGACGGGTGGAAGGCTGTGTTCCAGAGGAAGGGAAGAGAATCTTTCCTCCAGCAGTACCAATTGCCACGCAGCTTCCCCATGCTGCCGGTGCGGCGCTCGCGGAGAAGCGAAAAGGAACGAAAAATGCAGCGATTGCCTATTTTGGGGATGGGGCGACTTCTGAGGGAGATTTTCATGAAGGAATGAACATGGCAAGTGTCTTTCAAGTTCCGGCAGTCTTTTTTAACCAAAATAATGGGTTTGCTATTTCTGTCCCGATTGAGAAGCAAATGAACTCCGCGACTGTGGCCCAAAAGTCCGTTGCCTATGGCATACCAGGAGTACGGGTGGACGGCAATGATATAGCGGCTGTTTACTTTGAGACGAAGAAGGCATTGGAGCGGGCACGGAATGACGGGGGACCGACATTGATTGAAGCCGTTACATGGAGATACGGAGCCCATACAACGGCAGACGACCCGACAAAATATCGGAATCAGTCCATCAGTGATGAAATAAGAGAAACGCGCGACCCGCTCATGCGACTGGAGAGATACATGAAAAATGCCGGTCTATGGGATGAAGAATGGACCAGCCGGGTGCAAAGGGAGATTAAAGATGAGGTAGAACAGGCGATACGCGAGGTCGAGAGTTATCCGAAGCCGAAGGTAGAGGATTTATTCGACCATGTCTTTGAAACACCGACCTGGACAATTGCTAAACAAAAAGAAGACTATTTCCGCTTGTTAGGAGGAGAAAACGAATGGCGATAAAAGAAGAATGGCTGCAAGCCGGCATCAAAACAAACAAAATGACACTCATTCAAGCAATCACAGATGGATTGGCCACCATGCTTGAGGCAGATGAACGCATTCTCTTGCTTGGGGAAGATATCGGAAAGAACGGGGGCGTATTTCGGGCGACGGACGGATTGCAGGAACGATTCGGCCAAGAGCGCGTGATGGATACACCTCTCAGTGAATCAGGGATTATCGGAACCTCAGTCGGTCTCGCAGTCAATGGATTTAAGCCCATTGCTGAAATGCAATTCTTTGGATTTGTCTATCCGGCCTATGAGCAGATCATGACCCATGTATCTCGTATTCGAATGAGGACGATGGGGCGTTATACGGTGCCGATGGTCATCCGTGCACCATATGGAGCCGGTATCCGTGCACCGGAGATTCATTCAGACAGTGTTGAGGCTTTATTTACCCATATGCCTGGTATAAAGGTGGTCTGTCCATCCACCGCTCACGATGCAAAAGGACTATTGATAGCATCTATTGAGGACCCAGATCCGGTTCTGTTTCTAGAGCCGTTAAAGCTCTATCGTTCTGTGCGGGATGAGGTGCCGGAAGGGAAATACATGGTTGAGATTGGCAAAGGCAAAAAGGTGAAGGATGGGGATGAGGTTACGCTCATTGCCTGGGGGGCAATGGTACAGGTGGCCATGAGTGCGGCCGAACAGGCTGAGAAAGAGGGCATTACCTGTGATGTCATTGACTTACGAACCCTATATCCGATTGATCGGGAGATTATTGCAGAATCTGTCCAGAAAACAGGCCGCGCGGTCATCGTGCATGAGGCGCATGAAACCGGAGGAGTTGGCAATGATATTGTGTCTATTATTAATGATACATCCTTCCTGTATATGAAATCACCGATTGAACGCATTACAGGCTTTGATGTACCGGTTCCATTCTTTGCACTTGAAGAGCATTATCTGCCAACACCAGCGAGGGTGTTCCAGGCAATTAAAAAAACAGTCCATTTCTAGGAGGGGAATTAGTTGGTTGAAGTGAAGCTGCATGATATAGGAGAAGGAATGACTGAAGGGGAGATTATCCATTATTTCGTAAAGGTGGGGGATGCCGTTCGGGCTGACCAGCCATTGGTGGAGGTCCAAACCGATAAAATGGTGGCGGAGCTTCCTTCTCCAGCTGCCGGTGTCGTAAAAGATATTGTCATTGATAAAGGACATACAGTGGCAGTCGGGACGACTCTGCTTGTTCTTGAAGAGGAAGGGAAAAAAGAAGCACCCATCCCTGCAGAGGGAAAAATGGAGTATTTAGCACAGCCAAAAGCACAGCCAAAAGCGAAGCAGGAGCGTGTCTTCATTAAGGCGGCTCCCTATACAAGAAAGATTGCACGAGAATTCGGCGTAGATATTCAAGCGGTTAAAGGAACGGGCACGAATGGCCGGATTACAGTAGAGGACGTTTATAATTTCGTGAAACAAAATGACAGAAAAGAGCCGGTGAAAACGCCAAACGAAGAAGTTAGCATACCAGTAAGCACAGAAGAAAAGGCTACGGCCGAGGAGCAACAAAGCAGCCGGGCGAATGCGGAGACGATTCCATTCAGGGGGCGCCGCAAGCAAATTGCAAAGAATATGGTGAAATCCCTCTATACCATTCCGCATGTGACTCATTTTGAAGAGGTGGATATGACTGAGCTGCTGGCCTATCGCAGCAAGGTGAAAGAAATGGGCAGGTCTATTTCCGTGACAGCCTTTTTGATCAAAGCAATCACGCAAGCCTTGAAGCAATATCCGGTCTTTAATGCTCGATTAGATGAAGAGAATGAAGTCATCCTTCTTGAGAAGGAGTACCATATCGGAATGGCGGCAGATACCGAGGATGGTCTCGTTGTTCCCGTCATTCATCACGCTGACCGCCTGTCTATCCAGGAGATTCATACGAAACAAAAGGAGCTGACGAAAAAGGCTGTAGACAACCAGCTGACAGGTGCGGATATGAGAGGCGGCACATTCACGATCAGTAATGTCGGTCCGCTTGGAAGCATGGGGGCGACACCGATTATTAATTATCCACAGACAGGGCTGATTGCTTTTCATAAAACGAAGAAAATGCCGGTCGTGATGGAAGATGATGAGATTGCCATCCGTTCCATCATGAATATTTCCATGTCCTTTGATCATCGTGTCGCAGATGGCGCGACAGCAGTGGCGTTTACGAATGCCTTTAAACAATATATTGAAAATCCAGCCTTATGGCTGATTGATATGAACTAACAAAGAATCATAAATAGAGAGAGTCATATGCGGGGGTCTGCTTTATAGAACAAAGGAGGAAGTGGTTGTGATTTCGAATCAAAATGAAATGCTTCAAAAAAGACTCTTGCCTCGCCATATTACGATGATGGCGATGGGCGGAGCGATTGGCACAGGTATCTTTAAGGGCAGTGCCGAGACCGTCACATTCGCAGGGCCGGGGGTTATATTAACCTATGTATTTGCCGGCCTGCTCCTGCTAGTTGTGATGGGAGCCATTGCAGAGATGGCTCTTGTTTATCCGAACACAAATATGAAAGGATTCATACATAAGGCGTTTGGGAAGCGGGTTTCCTTTGTCGTCGGGTGGATGTACTGTATCATGTGGCTTGCCGTCTGTGTCATCGAGGTGGTTGTGGCAGGGAGCTTCCTGCAGTATTGGTTCCCATCGATCCCGTTATGGGTTTTAAGCCTTGCTTGTACAGCCTTCGTAATCGGCATCAATATGATGAATGTCAAGAATTATGGAGAGTTCGAATTCTGGTTTGCCGGGATTAAAATCACGATGATCATGGTCTTTATCGTCCTTGGGGCTAGTATTTTATTTGGAATCATTCCGAGCAATGAATCGAATTATCTGCAGAATTTCACCGGACATGGCGGCTTTTTCCCGAATGGGTGGACATCCATCTTTGCGGCCCTTCTCATTGTTATGTATTCTTACGGGGGTTCTGAATTAATCGGGGTTACCGTAAATGAAGCGAAGGATGCGGAGCGGGTTCTTCCGAAGGTAATCAAGAGCTTCATCTGGCGAATTATCTTATTCTATACGCTCCCTATTTTAGTCATTTGCGGACTCATACCTTGGAATCAAATCAGCGATACATCGAGTCCATTTGTACAAGTATTATCGATGGCCGGACTTCAAGGGGCGGCCCATATTATGAACTTCATCTTAATTACGGCCGTTCTCTCGGCTGCTAACTCTGGTTTATACGGCTGTACGCGGATGCTGCATTCCCTCGCAACCGGGGGAGAGGCTCCTAAGTCCTTTGGACATGTCACCTCTAAAGGAGTTCCATTCTACAGCCTAATGTTCAGTGCAGCTGTTCTTGTTGGCGGTTCGATGATTGCTTTCTTTGCGCAGGACCGGGTATTTACCTTATTGATGGCTTTTCCTGGCTTTGTTGTCTCACTCGTGTGGATTAGTGTTACTCTTGCACAGCTTAAGCTCCGCAAATCCTATCCAAAGCAGCCAAGCTTTCGAATCTGGGGTTATCCGTATATTTCCGGCTTTACGGCATTGACCTTAAGTGTCATTACGGTGATCTTTATGTTCAACGATAGTCATCGCCCAAGCGTCATTACCTGTCTGTTAACGATTGGCACGCTGATTGTCATCTCCATCGTGAAGTTTCGTGATAAGGAACCAGCCGTTACGGAGGAGAAGGCGATTCTATAAAAGAAAAAACCATAGTCCCGGATAGGGGTCCATGGTTTTTTATGATATTAGGATAAGGAGCTGTGTTCTTTAAGCAGATTGGTTCCTTTTTGCAGCTGCAGGGCAGCTTCTTCCATCATGCTTTTGAGCAGCTCCTCGACAGAAGGAATCGTCGTAATCAGACCAGCAACCTGTCCGCTGTTGAGGAAGCCTTCTTCTAGATTACCTTCCATGGCGGCAAGGACATGCTTGTCCTCATCTGTCAGTTTGGCGTATTCTTCCAGTGTCAAGCCTTGCTGCTCGGTTTGCATGAGTTTATCTGCATAAGGGGTATGAAGGATTCGTCTGACTCTGCCGACTGTTCGTCCGAAGATCAACGTATCTGTATCCGCGGCATCCAGCAGCTTTTGCTTATACGCTTCATGCATGGGAGCTTCTTTAGTGGCAATAAACCGAGTACCCATTTGAATTCCGCTTGCCCCAAGGGTAATGGCTGCGGCCATTCCGCGGCCGTCACCAATGCCGCCGGCTGCTATGACTGGTATTTGGACAGCGTTCACGATTTGAGGTATCAAGGTGAAGGTCGTGAGTTCAAGGCTTGAATTAATGCCAGCTGCTTCAAAGCCTTCTGCCACGAGCAAGTCAGCACCAGCTTCCTCTGCCTTTCGGGCATGCTTCACTGAGGCGACGACAACGATAACCGTGATCCCCTCCTTATGGAGAATCGGAATTAGTTTACCGGGGTTTCCGGCAGAAAGGGTAACGATTGGAACATGATGAGCAATGGCGAGTTCAACCATTTCTTTTGCGTAGTTTGTCACAGTAATCGGGATGTTGAGGGCAAAAGGTTTGTTTGTCCGCTCCTTTACTTCCAGAATCATTTGGTCAATCTCTTCTGGGGTACGGGTGCCGACACCTATTGTGCCAAGCCCCCCGGCTTCTGAAATAGCAGCGGTGAGGATGGGGTTGCTGATGTTTCCCATGCCTCCTTGGATAATCGGATAAGGAATATGTAATAATTCACCAATTGTTTTCAAATCATCTTCTCCTTTTTTCACTTATGTTATAATAAAATGAAAATTATGGCAATTTAGGAGGTTTTTGTATGATAGTACCTTATGGCAAAAAAGAAGCGGTCATTCATGAGTCTGTTTTCATTGCACCAGGCGCATACATTATTGGAAACGTGTCAATCGGAGAGCAATCATCTGTCTGGTTCAATGCAGTCATGCGCGGGGACGAAGGTCCAATCGTGGTTGGAAAGCGGACAAGCATTCAAGATAATACGACCTTGCATTTATATGAGGGCCAGCCTTTAAATATTGGAGATGAAGTGACTGTCGGCCATAATGCAATCTTGCATGGCTGCACAATTGGCAATCGTTCCATCATTGGAATGGGATCAACGATATTGGACGGGGCAGAGATTGGGGAAGAATGCATCATCGGCGCCAATACATTAATCTCACCAGGGAAGAAAATTCCGCCGCGCTCACTAGTTGTCGGTTCACCAGGTAAAGTTGTGAGGGAGCTGAATGAGAAGGATCTCCAGCTTATTCAACTTTCCATTGACACCTATGTTCAGAAAGGAAAGGAATTCAAGGAGATTCTCAGTCATCAATAAAAAGGTATTCGGCGGATAAATGAGTCCGCCGATTTTTTATCGTAAAAAAATGTTTTCTAATTATTTACAAAATTGTGATAGTGTGTTAGTTTTTATATAACGAATTCACATCGATGACAAATATATCGTTATATGTTTTATTTTTTCTTATTATATGAAAGCGCTTTAATTAGTGTGAAGGAGGAATAAGATGATTCTCCATGAAGCTGAGACCATGTCCAAGGACCGGATAGAGGAAATTCAGTTAACGAGACTGCAAGAAACAGTGAAAAGGGTCTATGAGAACGTATCTTTTTACCGGGAAAAATTCGAAGAGCTTGACCTGCTGCCGGAATCAATTACATCATTAGCTGATTTAAAGAGACTCCCATTTACGAAGAAAACCGATCTTCGTGAGCATTATCCATTTGGATTAACGGCTGTAGACCAAGGAGAAATTGTTCGAATCCATGCTTCATCGGGTACGAGCGGAAAGCCGACCGTTGTCTGTTATACGAAAAAGGACATTGACATGTGGGCAGACCTAGTCGCTCGCTCCATCTCCATTGCAGGCGGCAATCGCGGTGAGGTCTTTCATAACGCATACGGATATGGCCTGTTCACTGGCGGTCTCGGCCTGCATTATGGAGCTGAACGGCTTGGGATGGCAACCGTCCCTGTATCAGGGGGAAATACGGAACGGCAGATTGGGTTAATAGAGGATTTCAAGCCATCGGTCATTGCAGGAACACCCTCGTATATTTTGAATATCATTGAGAGAATGGAGACGCTTGGATTAGATCCGGCGGATACATCCCTGCAATACGGCATTTTCGGAGCGGAGCCTTGGTCAGAGGAAATGCGAAAAACACTCGAGGATAAACTCGGCATAAAAGCCTGTGATATTTATGGATTGAGTGAAGTAATGGGCCCTGGGATTTCAATGGAGTGCCACGAAGCACAGGACGGTCTCCATATTGCCGATGATCATTTCTTGGTGGAAGTAATTGACCCGAACACATTGGAGCCTGTTCCAGATGGAGAAGTCGGGGAACTGGTCTTTACAAGCTTGACGAAAGAGGCACTGCCAATCATTCGCTACCGGACGGGAGACCTATCCGCCATTAAGAGAGAAACGTGCTTATGTGGCCGGACCACTACAAAGATGGCGCGTATCAAGGGCAGAATAGATGACATGCTTATCATCCGCGGCGTAAATGTTTTTCCTTCAGAAATTGAGCATCATTTACTGCGGATTACGGAGCTTTCTCCCTATTACCAAGTCCACCTGCATAAGAATGGTGTCCTTGATGAATTAGCCTTGCATGTAGAGGTCAGTGAGACATTCTTCCAAACAGTCGGCGGTGATTTGCATCACCCGCAGATCAATAGGCTTGCAAAGGACGTCTACCAATCTATGAAGAATAACTGCCTCGTAGCGATGGCCGTTCAAATCCTGCCGCCAAGAAGCATTCCCCGCTCTGAAGGGAAAGCCATTAGAGTCATAGATAAACGCTCAGAGATCATCCAGTTAGAAACGCAAGGATGAATTTTGTTGATTTATATAACAGAAAAATAACGATATTTCAATAATAGTTATGAAGGAGTGAAAAGAAACATGGCAGAAATGCTACCAGCGATGACCGAGGATGAAGAAAAGCTTCATCGGTTTGAACAAAGGATTGCCAATGGGGAAAAGATTGAAGCGGATGACTGGATGCCGGAAATTTACCGAAATACGTTGATTAAGCTGATTTCCATGCATGGAATCAGTGAAATTATGGGAGCGCTCCCCGAAAAGGAGTGGGTACCGAAAGCACCGACCCTTCATCGAAAGCTTGGCATTATGGCAAAGGTGCAGGATGAAATGGGTCATGGTCAATTATTATTGCGGGTTGCGGAGGACTTGATGAAGCCATATGGCAAGAAGCGGGAAGACATCATGCAAGACCTCTTTAACGGAGATTTAAAGTTTCATAATGTCTTTCATATGGAGGCTAAATCCTGGGGAGATGCGGGGCTGATCGGCTGGCTTGTGGATGGTGCCGCCATCATCACGCAAACAGATATGCTTGGTGCATCTTATGGGCCGTATGCACGTGCTCTGCAAAGAATCTGTGCAGAGGAGGTCTTCCATGCCCAGCACGGAGAAGCCATCATCATGGCTCTTGCCGAAGGGACGAATGAGCAAAGGCAAATGGTTCAGGATGCCATTGATTATTGGTGGGAATCCTTGCTTCTCTTCTTCGGTCCGCCAAGCAAGAATGAGATCGGTGCATCGAAACAGGATATAACGATTAAATACCGGATACGTACGAAAACCAATGAGCAGCTGAGACAGTCCTTCTTAACCAAGTATGTGAAGCGCATCCGCTCCCTTGGCTTTACGATTCCTGATGAGACACTCCGTTTTGATGAAGAAACAGAAAAATGGATTTATAGGCAGCCAGACTGGACGAAGCTAAAGCTCATTGCCAAAAATGAAGGACCGAAATCACAGGAGCGCTTAAACCTAAGAAGAAGCTCCTATGCCGCGAACCAATGGGTACGGGAAGCGCTGGCTCCAAAGGCGAACTAAAGGAGTGTGAGATTCATGACAAACGAACAAGGCAGTTTTTTTGAGGAATACGATGTATTCAGCCGTAAGACCCCTACAGGTCCAGTGCAATATCAGTTTAATCTGCTTGCACCGAATGAAGAGATGGCCATGATGATGGCTCAGGAGAATTTCATGCGGAGGGAAGCGGTCGCAGATATTTGGGTCGTGAAAACGAGCAGCATCCGGAAGATGACCCATGAGGAGAAGCAAATGCTCGTCCGCTTGGATAATAAGGATTACCGGACGACGAAGGGCTATGGCTATCTGAAGAAGAAGTGGCGTCAGTATGAACAGGAAATGCTCGATGAGAAAGAGATCATGTCATGGGCAGGAGGTGTGAAGGATGTCAAAAGAGGAAATGGCTAACACGGATGCAGTCAAAGAGCTGCTGTACCAATTGGCGGATGATGATTTTATCCATTCCTATAGGGGATCTGAATGGCTCGGGCTTGCTCCGCATATTGAAGAGGATGTGGCCTCTGCCTCTATTACGCAGGATACGATGGGCCATGCAGCTATGTTCTATCAATTGCTTGAGGAGCTTGGTGAAGGGGACGCCAATCAATTAGCCCATGAGCGTCCGGCTTCAAAACGGCGTAATGCCATTATTCTGGAGCTTGAAAATGGTCCCGGCCATTATATGGGCGAGCCTGCTTATGATTGGGCCTTTGCCGTTGTCAGAAATTACTTCTATACACAGGCAAAAATGCTGAAGATCCAGTCCCTGCAGTCAAGCGCCTATCAGCCATTAGCTGACGTGGCCGCAAAGGTGCGGATGGAGCTTCATTACCACTTAATGCACTGGAGAACCTGGTTCATACAATTAATGGGCTCAGGTCATGAAGAGGCTCTTTCGAGAATGAAAGCGGCTATTGAGAAGACATCACGCGATTTCAAGGGAGTATTCTCATATGGAGAATATGGGGAAGCCTTTGTCAGCCAGGGGCTGATTGAAGAAGAGGATATTCTCCTTGAAAAATGGCATCAAGCCTTGGCACATCCACTGGAAAGCGTTGGTCTTACGAGAGTGGAGCTTAGTCTCTCTTCAGGAGATGGTCGTTCAGGGACGCATACAGGTGATTTAGACCGAGCACTTGAAACGTTAAGGGAAGTATATGCAATCGACAAAGCTGCATCCTGGTAAGGCTGCGATATAGGAGGGGAATGACAAATGACAAATCGATTGATAACAGCTGAAGAGGTTTATGAGGCACTTGAAGACGTGAAAGATCCCGAAATCAATACAGTCAGTGTGGTTGATTTAGGAATGGTCGAGGATGTGCTTATTACGGATTCCTGCATAACCGTCAAAATGCTGCCGACCTTTCTCGGTTGTCCCGCATTGCCGATTATTCAGAAGAATGTAGAGGCAAGCCTTAAGAAGCTGCCACACACAAATGAGGTAAAGGTGGAGTTTCTGCATTCGCCATCCTGGACCTCTGACCGCGTCTCTGAAAAAGGCAAGGCAGGCTTAAAGGCATTTGGCATATCCCCTCCTCCAAAGCATATGGCCGATGACGGCTCCTGGCATGTAGATTGCCCATACTGCGGTTCAACCTATGTGACGCTTGAGAATATTTTCGGCCCGACGGCATGCAGAAGCATCCTTTACTGCAAGTCATGCAAGAACCCGTTTGAAGCAATGAAACCAATGATTAAATCTATGTAAAAAAATGGAGGAATAAAAATGGTCAAATTAATCGCTCTCTATAAACAACCGAAGGATAAAGAAGCATTCGATGAACATTATTTCAATGTACACGGTCCAATCACAGAAAAGATTCCAGGCCTGCAAAGAATGGAAGTAACAAAAATTGTCGGCACGCCGATGGGCAAGGAGTCTGACTACTATATTCTTTGTGAAATGTACTATGAGAATCATGAAGCCCTTCAAAATGGCATGCGCTCTGCAGAAGGAAAGGCATCAGGCAAGGATTTAATGGGATTTGCAGGTGACTTAGTCACATTGATGATTGGCGAGGAAGTGTAAGATGCACGGGTTTCAATTCATTGAAGCATCGATTGAGGCCCCTATCGGCCATATTGTCCTAAACCGGCCTAAGCAGCTTAATGCATTAAATCGACAAATGGTCCATGAAATTGTCACGGCGGCAGAGAGCTTTGACGCTGATTCTACGGTTCGGGTCATCCTGATATCCGGCAATGGACAAGCCTTCTCGGCTGGTGCAGATATTGATGAGATGGCTGATGAGACGGCTGTCGAGATGGAGCTGCGCAATCAATTTGCGGATTGGGACCGATTAAGTCTCGTGAAGAAACCAATCATCGGTGCGGTTAAGGGATATGTGCTCGGCGGTGGATTTGAACTAGCCTTAGCCTGCGATCTCTTAGTGGCTGGAAGTGATACCCGTTTCAGTTTTCCTGAGGTCACACTTGGGGTGATGCCAGGTGCCGGGGGAACACAAAGGCTGACGAAACTGGTTGGGAAGACGAAAGCGCTCGAATGGATGTTAACAGGGGAAAGAATAAAGGCCGAAACGGCCCTGCAATATGGCATCATCAATCGGATAACGGAGCCGGAGAACGTCCTTGAAGAAGCAAAAGGAATGGCAGGGCGCATCGCTGCTCAAGCACCGCTTGCTGTTCGGCTGATTAAGGAATCGGTACATAAGGCCGTTGATTATTCCCTTTATGAGGGCATGCAATATGAGCGGAAGAATTTTTACATGCTATTTGCCTCAGAGGATCAAAAGGAAGGCATGAACGCATTTGTAGAGAAAAGGAAACCAAATTTCATCGGCAGATAAGGGGTGTTATCCATGTATGAAACCATAAAGTACAAGGTTGAGAGCGCTGTCGCCTGGATTGGGTTGAACCGGCCCGAGAAATTAAATGCTTTCACACGCAGGATGAATGAGGAAATCCAGCAGGCTGTAAAAGAATCCGAGGAAAATCAGGAAGTACGAGCCATTGTCATTACAGGGGAGGGGAGAGCCTTCTGTGCCGGGCAGGATTTAACAGAGGTAACACCTGAAACGAATTTGGCGGATGTTCTCCTTGATTCATATGGTCCCATGATCAAGGAAATTGCCAACTGTGAAAAGCCGATAATCGCTGCCATCAATGGCGTGGCTGCTGGAGCTGGGTTCAGCCTGGCACTTGCCTGTGATTTCCGTCTAGTATCCGAGAAGGCAAGCTTTGTAAATGCGTTCGTCAATATCGGATTAATACCAGACTGCGGGAATTTGTATTATCTCACGAGGATGATTGGCCAAGCAAAGGCCATCGAGCTTTCCTTGCTTGGTGAGAAAGTATCTGCTGCACAGGCAGAACAGCTGGGACTCGCGACAAAAGTGATTGAGGTAGAGGAATGGAAGGAGCAGGTTGCTGCTTTTGCTGAGAAGGTGGCCAGTAAGCCAACGAAGGCAATCGGCCTGATCAAACAATCATTAGAAGCCTCTTACCATCTGTCATTTGACCAGTATTTAAAGGTCGAAGCAGAAGGCCAGCGCTTAGCAGGTTTAACGAAGGATTATAACGAAGGCGTAACAGCCTACCTGGAAAAACGAAAACCTCACTTCATTGGAGGGTAAGGTGAGCCAATCGGGCGTTTACGGGCAGGTAAATAGGTGCCATTCAAACAAAAAATTACGACAAAGGGGTAGATTCCAATAGCTAAAGTAGAGGATAAACGACAAATGGAACAAATGGACATGAAGCGGGATTTTTATCATTTGATCATTAATGGGGAGCGAGTGGAAAGCTCTAACGGCGGGACCATTGAGGCATTTAATCCAGCAACTGGAGAATTGATTGCCAAGGTGGCAAAGGCGACGAAGGAGGATGCGGAGAAAGCTGTGCAAGCAGCAAGGGAAGCGTTCGACCATGGAAAATGGAAAAAAACATCGGTCAATAAACGGTCCCGTGTATTGAACAAGATTGCCTCCATTATGCGCGCCCGATTCAATGAATTAGTTGAATTAGAGATATTGAACAGCGGAAAAACGATTTCAACGGCTCAAGGGCAGGTTATGCAGGCGATTGAGGATTTTGAATTCTATGCCGGCGCTATTGTGGGACACCGCGGGTCGGTCAATAATGTTGCTGGGCAATTTCAAAACTATACGGAAAAGGAACCGGTAGGTGTTTGCGCACAAATTATTCCTTGGAACTATCCGATGATGATGGCTGCCTGGAAGATTGCTCCTGCCATCGCAGCTGGCTGCTCAGTTATCGTGAAGCCGGCATCCTTAACACCGCTAACCGCTATTATTCTCGGGGAAATCTGCTTAGAGGCCGGTGTTCCAAACGGTGTGGTTAACATCATTCCAGGTTCTGGATCTGAGGTAGGCAATTATCTGGTTGAACATCCAAAGGTTGATAAGGTCGCTTTCACCGGCTCCACTCCTATCGGCAGGGACATCATGGGCAAGGCTTCACAGACATTGAAGCGGGTCACGCTGGAGCTGGGCGGAAAATCCCCTAATATCGTGTTTGAGGACGCAGATATCGATGCGGCAGTAGACGGGTCTTTATACGGAATCTTCTATAATACTGGTCAATCCTGTGAGGCAAGGTCAAGGCTTTATGTCCACGAGGATATTTATGAGGAGTTTATCGCTAAGTTTACGGAGAAAACGAAAAAGCTCCAATTAGGAGATCCGTTCAGTAAAGGATCCCATGTAGGTGCGGTCATTGACCAAAATCAGCTGGATGTCATTGACGGTTATGTGAAGTCAGCTATTGCCGATGGAGCGGAAATCCTGACAGGAGGCAAGGCAGCCGTCGTAGAAGGGTATGAGAATGGCTATTGGTATGAGCCGACGGTCATCACAAATGTGACTCATGAAATGAAAGCGGTACAGGAAGAAATCTTCGGACCGGTTGTTGTTGTCATGACCTTTAAGGATGAAAAGGAAGCGATCAAACTCGCTAATGACACAGAGTATGGACTCGGGTCAGCTGTCTGGACAAAGGATGGGGCCCGTGCTACACGTGTCGGCAATCAAATCCAGGCGGGAATCGTCATGGTTAACTGTCCATTCTCAGCGTTCCCGGGTACACCGTTTGGCGGCTACAAGCAATCCGGCTTCGGACGTGAGCTATGTATAGAAACACTAGACTTATATACGGAGACAAAAAGCATTGTTTCCTATTATGGAAGCCGTCCGTTAAACCCGTTCGGTATTCAGTGATTCGTTCATTAATAGAATGTGAGAGTATGCGGAAAGGTCATTTGCAAAAATGGCCTTTCTAATATGAAAGGAGAAGATGGCTATTATTACGAATATCACGGTAGTAGGCTCAGGTGTCATGGGAAGAGGCATTGCCTATGCAGGAGCGGTGGGCGGCTTCAGGGTGACGATTGTTGATGTGAATACAGCTGCATTAGATAGTGCCCAAACAGAGATTGAAGCCATTATGGAGAAAGGGATTCAGTATGGCAAGCTCAGTCCGGAAAAGGCTGAGGAGGCGAAAGGACGTTTATTCTTTTCATCCTCACTTGAGAAAGCAGCTGAAGAGGCAGAGCTGATCATTGAGGCGGTTCCTGAAAAGGAACAGATTAAGAAGGCGGTCTTTGAAACGATTGAACAGTACGCGAAGGCAGATTGTTATTTTGCCACTAATACCTCAACGATGAGTCCGACAGAAATTGCCTCTTATGCTAATCGTCCAGAGAAGACCATTGCGATGCATTTCTTCAACCCGGTTCACAAAATGCCGCTCGTTGAAATTGTCAAAGGACTTGAAACGAGTGATGAGACCGTAGCGGTTGTGAAGGATGTTGCAGAGAAAATGGGGAAAGAGACTGTCGTCATTAATGAATTCCCTGGCTTTGTCACCAGTCGAATCAGCTGCCTTGTTGGAAATGAGGCATTTTATATGCTTCAGGAGGGGCTTGGTACTCCGGAAGAAATCGATAAAGCGATAAAACTAGGACTGAACTATCCAATGGGTCCATTTGAGCTGGTTGATTTGGTCGGTTTAGATGCGCGGCTCAATAATATGAATTATCTACATAGCAAGCTTGGGGAAAAATATCGTCCAGCTCCCCTTCTGGAACAATACGTCAAAGCCGGCCGATTAGGCAAAAAGTCAGGCAGGGGTGTCTATGATTATCGAAATAAGGAGGAAGAGAAATGAGAGAAGTAGTCATCGTTGATGCCGTCCGTACACCAATCGGGCGATATAAGGGCGCACTCAAAGCCGTTCGGCCGGATGACTTGGCGGCAATTGTCATCGAGGCCCTGCTTGAGCGAAACCCAGAGATAGCGCCATCCACAATCGAGGAAGTCGTACTTGGCAATGCGAACCAAGCAGGAGAAGACAATAGAAATGTCGCCCGGATGGCGGCTCTCCTCGCAGGGCTTCCAGTGGAGGTGGCAGGAACAACGATAAACCGCCTCTGCGGATCAGGTCTGGATGCGGTCATCTATGGAGCAAGGGCTATTGCAATGGGAGAAGGGGATATCTTCATCGTTGGCGGAACCGAAAGCATGACGCGTGCCCCCTATGTAATGGCAAAGCCTGAACAGGAATTCCCGCGCGGGTCAATGGAGCTGCAGGATACGACGATTGGCTGGCGTTTCACGAATCAAAGATTAGAAGAAATGTTTGGGGCAGAAACCATGCCGAAGACAGCTGAGAATGTAGCTGAGCGTTTTCATATAAGCCGTGAAGACCAGGACCAATTTGCAGCCGAAAGCCAGGCGAAGGCACAGAAAGCGATTGAAGGAAATCGTTTTGCCGATGAGATTGTCCCGGTAGAGTTTCATGACAGAAAAGGAAATCAAATGCGAATCGATCAAGATGAGCATCCACGCTTTAACACAACCGCCCAAAAGCTAAGCCGTCTGAAGCCCATATTTGCTGGGGGATCCGTTACGGCCGGTAATGCTTCGGGGGTGAATGACGGTGCCTCCGCTCTTCTAATCATGAGTGCTGAGAAGGCGCAGGAGCTTGGTGTTAAGCCGCTCGCAAAATATGTAGCAAGTGCCGCGGCCGGAGTTGAGCCATCTGTAATGGGAATTGGGCCAATCTATTCCACGAGGAAGGTACTGAAGCGGGCAGGTTTAACAGCAGGAGATCTCGATCTGATTGAGCTAAATGAGGCATTCGCCTCCCAATCGCTGGAGTGCATTCGCCAATTAGAGCTCGATTCTGAAAAGGTAAATGTGAACGGCGGAGCAATTGCCCTTGGGCATCCGCTTGGAGCTAGCGGAGCAAGAATCCTCACAACGCTCATCCATGAGATGAAAAAGACAGAGGCAAGGTATGGGCTTGCAACCATGTGTGTAGGGGTTGGCCAGGGCATCTCACTTATTGTCCAAGGAACAGACTGACCTTTTTGAATTTACTGAAATAACAGAAAGATGATAAAATGAAACTAATTGGAGTGTACGGAAGATAGGATTCGTCCTGAACGTTCCTAACGACGGAAATAGACGCTCTGCTCTTCAGTGAGACTGAATATAGGCAGATAGAAAGAGTGATGACATGCCGGACAATACACAATCAATGATTTTCACGTTATATGGAGATTACATTCGACATTATGGGAATAAAATTTGGGTCGGTAGCCTCATTCAGCTCCTTGACGCATTTGGCCATAATGAGCAGGCAGTCAGGGTAGCTATGTCCCGTATGTACAAAAGCGGCTGGGTCCAATCAGAGCGAATTGGCAATAAAAGCTATTATTTCCTGACGGAGCAAGGCATCAAACGGATTGATGAGGCCGGAAAACGGATTTTCCGCGTAAAGCCTCACTCCTGGGACGGGAAATGGCGAATTCTCATTTATTCCATTCCCGAGGACAAACGACACTTAAGGGATGAGCTCAGAAAGGAATTAATTTGGAGCGGCTTTGGCAGCTTCACGAACAGCGTGTGGATTACCCCTAACAATCTAGAACGCGAGGTTGAACTCATTTTCAAAAAGTATGAAATTGAGGAATATGTGGATTTCTTTATTTCCGAATATTTGGGTCCGCATTCCTTCGAATCCATTGTGAGACGAAGCTGGTCACTCGAACAAACGGATGAGAAGTACAAGGACTTTATCACGAAATACAGTGAAAAATATATCATCCACCAAAATATGCTCCAAAAAGGTCAATTGAGCGATGCGGAATGCTTTGTGGCAAGAACCTATTTGGTGCATGAATATCGTAAATCTTTATTCGTAGACCCAGGACTGCCAAAGGAATTACTGCCTGAAGTATGGTCCGGAAGCCCAGCAGCGATGCTCTTTAAGCAATACTATGAATTGCTGGCCGAGCCGGCATCCCGCTTCTTCGAGCATATCTTTGAAAAAGATAATGAATTGAGGAATAAGGATAAACAGTATGATGCCTATGCTCATCCGTATATAAGCGAGTGATCCTGACGTTATAGAATGGGTGAGTTCTCTTTACAAGAAAAGGAGTGAATAACTCCTTTTTTTGTATGTTCTTCTCTATCAAAAAATAAAGAGATATATTTACATGTTTTCCCACTGATGCTATATTTAATATAACAAATTACAAACGCTCGTAATTATCTGAATATTCCTAAAACTAATCTTTCCACCTCTTTGAATTGTACAGTTGATTGGAAATCAATCCGCGAATTTTACTCATCCATTATAGAATTCCACCCTCATATGTAATCGCTTACAAATAGGGGGTGTTTATAATATATAACATGGTAATACGCTGTAAAAAAATATGTGATATCAGGAGGAGTATGATGGAGGCTGAAAATCAAATTGTACAATCGGAGGATTCATTAGTCCAAAGGGAAAAGAAGTATGATGAATTGATAGAAACAGAGGAATTCAAAAGTCTAATTCATCAAAAGAAGAAGTTTATATTACCTACCACTGAACTGCACCCTATAAAGTAGACAGTTTAATAAAAAGGGATGTGCCGTGTTTATGCGGCGATGAGATGACTTCGGTAAGCTGCCGGAGTCATCTTTTTTAATGTCCATTGCTTTCTCGTATTGTTATAGTAATCCATATAATCATCAATCATATATTTTAGTTCTGCCAAACTGTTTGCCTCCTTATAAGGAACTTCGTCCTTCATATGTCCAAAGAAGGATTCCATTGGGGCGTTGTCCAGGCAGTTTCCCCTTCGTGACATGGACTGTAAGAGCCCCATCTCTTTCACGCGAGATTGATATTCAGGATGCGTGTAATGAAACCCTTGATCCGAATGAATCATTGCTTCTGGATGTAATTGATTCCCATAACAACTTTCTAACTTGGTTAATGTTCGGTAGACTATCTCCATCCGTAGGCTTGTCGAGAGTTCATAGGCGACGATACCTCGTGTCGCCACATCTTTCACGCAAGACAAATAAGCAGTCTTCCCACCGCGGATTTGCAGGTAGGTGATGTCGGTCAAGAAGACTTTCCCTGGTTCCTGTTGGTCAAACTGGCGGTTCAAATGGTTGGGTACCTGACGGTGAACCTCTGTTGCCTTGGCCATCGTACGGTA